>JAEUIB010000765.1 GCA_016795255.1 Planctomycetota bacterium | reverse complement strand
ACGACCAGCTCGCGGAGCGGGGCCACAACCCCCTGGTCACCCCCGGGGTCGCCCCCTGGTCACCCTCGGATCACCCGTAGATGCGCTTGACGCGCGATGCCGGGTAGTAGCGCGCGAGGATCGCGCGCGAGTCGCTGCCGCGCTTCGCCATGCCGCGCGCGCCGTACTGGCACATCCCGACGCCGTGGCCGAACCCGCGCCCCTCGAGCAGGAACGTCGCGCCCTTGCGGACGACGTTCGCGAGGAACATCGACGGGATCTGGTCGCGCAGCGGGCGCGACTGGTTGAACCGATTGCGGAAGCCCTCGGCGTCGTCGTCGAACAGCACGCGGCTCGCGGAATCGAGCAGTTGGACGCGCAGCGCGTGTCCGTCGGCCGACTTCTCGGGCACGGCGAGATCCGCGACTTGACCGCGCGGAACGAGCGTCGTCGCGAATTGCGCCGTCGTCAGTTTGCGCGTCCAGCGGTACAGCGGCGCGTCGCGACATCCGTCGCACTCCACGGACGCGTTCATCGGTGGCGGAGTCTTCAGCGCGAACACTTCCGCCGCGGACGACGTCCTGCCGCCGCAGGTCGAGTGGAAGAAGGTCTGGAACAGGCGGTCGTCGAACGTCAGGACTTCGCCCCGCGTGGCTTGGACGATGCGCCGCGCGACCGGGGATTCGCCGGCGACGCCGGCGTAGACCTGTGAGCTCTGGTCGTCCTTCAGGATCGCGCCACGCATCGCGTGGAACAGCGCGTACGTGCGCGCGACGATCGCCTGTGCGCGCAGCGCTTCTTCGCCGAAGTTCTTCGGCATCTCGGCGAACAGGACGCCCGCGACGTAGTCCTCGAGCTGCACGAGATTGACGGCGTCGAGACCGCCCGACGGGGCGATCTGCAGCACCAGTGAACCGTGGTAGCGCTGCCCGTCGATCGTCAGCGCACCCGACTCGCCGACCAGCACCGAGATGGTGCGCGCCGGCAGCAGGATCCCGTTGACGCGGATGCCACCCTTCTCGGCGTACGCCGTCGCCGCACCGAGGTGCTGGCCGGCCGCGAGCTGCGGGAGTCGCGTGTCCTGCGGGTTCTCCGCGATCCCGTCGACGATGCGATATCCACCGGACGCCGAGAACGCGACGCCGCGCCCGGCTGCCGATTCGCGGACGCGAACGCGCACGTACGGCGGCGCATCGAACGCGGGGATGCGCAGCAATTCCTCCGGCGGCTTGAAGACCGGCGCGGTCGCGGTCGGAGTGGACGGCGCAGGGCCGGAGCTCCGATCCGGCGACGAGGTCGGTGCGGTCGGCGTGCTCGTGGACGGCGTCGCGACGGGGCCGTCGCTCGTGGGACGCGACGTCGACGGCGCGGGCGTGGCGGGCTTGCGCAACGCGACGGCGTCGGAACACGCGAGGATCGTGATCATCACGATCGCGCTGGCGGGGACCAGCGCGCGCGCCGCGGCGTTCGGCTCACCGTCGCGAGGGAACGCGTTCATGGCAGCGTTCGGCTCCGGGAGGGCATCGGGACGCAGCGATGGACGCATGCGCCGAACGACGCGCAGGCGAGTTCCGCACGGAGTGCGAGTGCCGCGGTCGCCGCAGCCCGGTTCGTCGTCATGCGTCCGTGCTCATGCCGAGGGTTCCGCCGATTCGCGGGGCTCGAGGCCGAGGTGCGCGCGCCCTGCGGGAGTGATCTTGCGTCCCCGCGGCGTTCGCTCGAGGAAACCGAGGGACAGCAGATACGGCTCGTAGACCGATTCGAGCGTGTCCTCTTCTTCGCCGACCGCAGCTGCCACCGTCTTCAATCCGGTCGGCCCTCCGCCGAGTCGTTCGAGGCACAGCAGGATCCGGCGATCGGTCTCCTCGAGTCCTCGGTCGTCGATCGCGAGGTGCGCGAACGCTTCGCGTGCGGTCGCAGCGTCGACGACGTCGCGGCCACGCACGAGCGCGAGGTCGCGCAGTCGACGCAGCAGGCGATTCGCGACGCGCGGAGTGCCGCGCGCGCGCGCGGCGACGAGGTCGAGCGCGGACGCGTCGATCGCGGTCTCGAGCAGCCCCGCGGAGCGGCGGACGATCCGCACGAGGTCGTCTTCGGGATAGAGCTCGAGCTTCTCGAGCAGCCCGAACCGGGAGCGGAACGGACCGGACAGCAAGCCCTCGCGCGTCGTCGCTCCGACCAGCGTGAATCGCTCGAGCGTCAAGCGGACGGAGCGCGCGGCCGGGCCCTGATCGAGCACGAGGTCGATCGCGTAGTCCTCCATCGCCGAGTACAGGTACTCCTCGAGCACGCGCGGCAATCGATGCACTTCGTCGATGAACAGGATGTCGCCGCGCTTCAGCGTCGACAGCATGCCGACGAGATCACCGGTGCGCTCGAGCGCGGGCCCCGACGTGACGCGCACGTCGACGCCGAGTTCTCGCGCGATCACGTACGCGAGCGTCGTCTTGCCGAGGCCGGGCATTCCCGACAACAGGACGTGGTCGAGCGTTTCGCCGCGCTTCTTCGTCGCCTCGATCGCGATCGACAGGTTGTTCCGGACACGGGCCTGCCCGACGAACTGATCCAGCGACGGCGGCCGCAGCTGCGCGTCGAGGTCGGCTCGTCGATTGAGCTCCGCGAAGGACGGTCGTTCGCCCATGTCCCTGGATCCGGAAAACGATCGGGCGACAGTCTATCGGAGGACGCCGACAATCGAACGCTCGCGAGCCGCGAAGCGAAACACGCTCGTCTGGTAGTTTGCCGCGCTCGAACACCCCGAAGGAACCCGTCGTGCCCGCGAGCCCCAAGGTCGATGCCGATCCGACCCACGCGCCGACCCCCGGCGCGCCGGAGGCCGCGCGCGTGCGGTCGATGTTCGACGCGATCGCGCCGCGCTACGACCTCTTGAACCACGTGCTGTCGATGAACCTCGACCACGGCTGGCGGCGCAAGGCCGCCCGGGCCGCGCTGGAAGGGGGGGCGACGACGCGCGTCCTCGACCTGTGCTGTGGCACCGGGGACCTCGCGATCGAGCTGGCCCGGCAGAGTCCGACCACGCGCGTGTTCGGCGGCGACTTCAGCCTGCCGATGCTCGGGCGGGCGGCGCGAAAGGCCCCGCTCATCCCGTTCGCGGCGGCCGACGCGCTGCAC
>JAEUIB010000756.1 GCA_016795255.1 Planctomycetota bacterium | reverse complement strand
AGTCGACGGCCCGATGAAATCATCTGCCGCAACGCCGGCGGTCCGCACGAGCGGTCGGTCATCGCCGACCTTCACGTGACCGCGTCGTCGTCCCGCGACGCTCGGCTTCGAACCGCCCGGCCCGGACATGCAGCGACGCCGCTCCGTCCCTCGGGACGAACACGGCGCCGCGGCACCTTTGGAGGACTCGAGTTCAGGGGATCACTGCGTCGGAGCGGACATCCGTTCGATGACCTTCACGACGCGGCCGGCGTGGAACGTGAGCTGCGTGACGTACAGCGCGGGCGCGCCCAGGGCATCGAAGCCCGACGTGCCGAACTGCCAATCGACGTTCTCTTCGGTCCCGAACAAGATGCAGTCGGGACTGCCGGCGCATTTCTTCACTTCGGCCGCGGTCATGCCGAGGCGCACCTTCGGGGCGGCGAACCGTCCGAACACGGGTTCGTTCGATTCGCGCTTCTGCGGGGTTCGCTTCACTTCGCGAACGGCCTGGACGGCCGTCTTCGCGCCGGCACGGGCTGCCCCCGCACGCACTTGCCGACGCAACGTCTTCGTGACCATGGACCATCTCCGGGTGGATGCCGGACCTTCGTTTGGCATGCCTCTGATCGGGCCGGACCCCCCGCGAACTTGAGGCGAATCCGGGGCTTTCCGGCCGATCGCGCACGGCTCGCAGAAAAACCTCGGACGACCCCACGGATCGGGCTCGCGGTTCCTCTCGCCAGGTCAGTCCGAAGGAACTCGCAACCCGAACCACTCAGGAGGATCGTCATGAAGCTCGCGTATGCGCTCGCCACCACGTTGTTTCCGCTCGTCGCCCTCGAAGCCGGCACGATCCGCGTGCCGCAGGACCAGTCGTCGATCGAGGCCGCCATCAAGGCCGCCGCGGCCGGCGACACCATCGAGGTGTCCAGCGGCATCTACCGCGAAGCCGTCGTGATCGACGCCGCGCTCGACGGTCTGACGCTGCGCGGCAAGGGCAAGGTGATCATCGAGCCGCGCGACCCGCAGCTCGGCGCCCTCGGCCCGGGAATCGTCGTCCAGGCCGCGAACGTCACCGTCCGCAACGTGATCGTCCGGCACGCGAAGGGCGGCAGCGAAGCCGGCGTCGAGATCCAGGCCGCGAACTCGGTCGCTCTCGAGAAGGTCACCGTGATCCACGCGAACGGCCGCGGGATCGTCGGCTCCGGCAAGTTGCTGCGCGTCGAGAACTGCGTGGTGCAAGGCTGCGACGGCGGCATCGAGCTGACCAGCGACGGCGCGATCGTCCGCAAGACGACCGTCGAGCAGGACGGCAGCTACGGCATCCGCGTGATCGGCGACTCCGCCGTCGTCGAGAAGTGCAAGGTGCGCATGATCGAGGACGGCTCCGGCGTCCGCATCGAGGGTTCGCTCGCCCGCGTCGAAGCGAACGACGTCTCGCTGATCGACGACGTCGGCATCTCGGTCGCCGGCGCGGTGATGACGGTGCGCGGCAACAAGATCCGTTCGCTGCCCGACGACGGGATCGGCATCTACGTCGAGAACGCGCAGGAGGGCACGACGATCGAGAAGAACTCGATCGTGGACGCGACGTCCTACGCCGTCCTGGTCGTCGCCGGCTGCTCGAAGGTGCTCGTGCGCAAGAACGTCGCGAAGAACTGCGGGACCGAGGACGAGCCGAGCTACCTCGTCGAAGCCGGCCAGACGACGCTCGAAGGCAACCTCGCGCAGCGCGCGCAATCGGACGGCTTCCGCGTCACGACGAACTTCAACGTGCTGATCGGCAACACGGCGAAGTTCTGTCTCGAGGACGGCTTCGACATCGACGGCGGTGCGAACCAACTGACCGGCAACGTCGCGATCGCCAACGCCGGTGAGGGCATCGAGAACGGCAACGCGCTGAACTCGTACTTCGGCAACAAGTCGATGAAGAACCGCGTCGACATCGCGGCGACCGACGTGTTCGCGAACTTCGACGGCAACGTCTTCGCGACCGGCGGTCAGAGCACACTGCCCGAAATCGACGACTGATCCCGCCCGACCGGGACTTCCGAGAGAACGTGAATCAATCCGATTGATTCACGTTCTCGGCCTCACCAGGTGTTGCTCGGCGACGGTAGTCGCCGAATTCACGGACGACCGCGGCGAGCATGGCCGATTCGTCCGTGGGTACGGCGGCTGCCGCCGCCTCGGACACCTTGTGGGTTCGGCCGTGAAGAAATTGGGGCGGCCCCCAATCTCTTCACGGCCTCCGAGCCCTCCGTGCGCTGGCGCGCGCGGAGGGCTCATTTCGTCACGGGCGACGATCGCTCACGGGCAGATCGTCAGCGCGAGGCCCGACGAGAACGCGTAGCCCTCGAGTTCCTGCGGGTCGGGCGCGACCGCCTGCAGGTAGACGGAGAATCCGGCGAGCGCGGGGTCGCTCGGCACCGAGAACGGGACGTCGATGCGGCCGTCGAACACCGGCAGTCCGACCACCGCCAGCAACGACGCCGGGTTGACGAGCAGCGCTCCTCCGACGACCGGCAGCGTCGCCGGCTGGGCCGCCAGGAACAGCACGACCGTCGGCGCGACGACACCGCTCGCGCCGATCGAGACCATGCCGCCGACGGTCGGCTGACCGGAGCCGAGCAGGCCGAGGTGATGCGCGGGGCTGTAACCGACGCCGTAGCTCGCGAAGCCGCACGCCTGGGCACACGTCGCGCTGGTCTGCGTCGCGTAGGTGACGCGCAGCGTCGGTGCCTGGCCGGATTGGAAATTGCGGACGCAGCGCCACGCGTCGCCGACCGACGACTGACCGTCGAGGACGAAGCCGACGAAGTTGCCGGTGCTCCAATCCGGGCGATCGACGAGCTCCTGCACGATCGCGGTCAGATCCGGCGTCGACACCGTCGCTCCGGTCGCGAACGTCGGCGGAGTCCAGCCGACGCTCGCCGTCGTCAGCGGATGCAGCGACGTCAGCGGGGGAGTGGCGCCGCTCGCGAACTGCGGAGCCGACGCGAGGTCGAACGCCCGGATCACGGCCTGCGGTTGTCCGAACTGGTCGTTCGTCGCGATCGCGTCGATCCGCGCGCTGACGATCGTGGTCTGCGCCGGCACCGCGAGCGGGAACTCGAGCCCGACTTGCGAGTACCCGCTGGCGTCGCGGCCGAAGCAGACTCCGAACAGGTCGAAGTTGTTCGAGAACAACGTGCCGACCGACGAGATGTAGTTCGCGTTGCGGACGACCGCGGGCACGGAGGCGGCGATCGTCCCCTGCGGCGCGACGCCGAAGTACGCGGTGAGGTTCTGCCCGCCGGCCGGCGTGACGACGCCGTGCTCGCGCGCGCCGCCGTCCGACCAGCAGACGAACGTCGATGCCTGCGATCCGATCGACACCGCGGCCGGCATCGCGACGACGTGCTGGAACGCCTCGAGGCTCGTCAGCGCGTGCGGCGTCTGCGCCGGCTCGCCGTCGATCGCGAAGCTGACGCCCTGCGGCACCGAGTCGAACACCAACGTCGCGAGCCTCGGCTCGAGGTCGACGCTCATGCTGCCGTTCAATCCGTTCGAGTCGAACACGTCGAGGCGGATCCGGTAGTGCGAGTCCTCGGGAGTGTGTCCGGTCGCGGGAACCGTGAACTGACCGCTCGTCGTGCCGGTGATCGGGCCGAAGAACGGATGGACGTGGTCGTCGTGCACGAGCTGGACCTGCCACGTGAACGCCGAGGCGGGCAGCGCGCCGTCCTCGACGTCGGTGCCGGTTCCCGTGAACGTGATGACGTCGCCCGCGCGATACAGCGAGTGCTCGGCCGGGCTCGTGATCGTCGCGATCGGCGCGTTGCCGACGGTGATCGACAGCGGTGGCGCCGTCGTCTGCGCGAGACCGTCGCCGAGCGTCAGCGTCGCGACGAACGGCCCGGCGTTCGTATACGTGTGCGTCGGATTCGCTGCGGTCGACGTCTGGCCGTCGCCGAAATCCCACGTGAACGTCAGCGGGGACGGACCGTTGTCGGCGTCGAAGCTGCCCGCGCTCGAGAACTGGACGGTCAGCGGCGCAGCTCCCGACGTGAGGTCGACGCTGGCGAACGCCGTCGGTGCGACGTTTGCGGTCCCGGTCCATGCGATCCGCCGCAACGCGCCGATGTCCTGCGCCGTCGGGAACGACAAGCCGTAGTCGAGGACCCACAGCGCGCCGTCGGGGCCGACGTCGAGATCGACGACGGGACCGGCGGTCGGCGCGAACATGAACTCGGGCGCCGCGATCACCGCTCCGGACGGATCGCGCACGAGCCGTCGGATCCACCGATTCGCGTAATCGGCGACGAAGACGTTGCCGTGGTACTCCGGCGGGAACGCGGTCGCGCGATACACCGGGCCGACGACGATGCATCCCTGCGTCTGCCCGATCGAGTAC
This sequence comes from Planctomycetota bacterium, assembly GCA_016795255.1. Taxonomy (GTDB): domain Bacteria; phylum Planctomycetota; class B15-G4; order B15-G4; family JADJEK01; genus JADJEK01. The sequence continues at coordinate 5,430 of JAEUIB010000756.1, read as the reverse complement.
GCGGCATCCGAATGCATGTACGCGAACAGCGGCGGCGTCATCCCGGCGCACGAACCGATGTGGCACGTGGTGCCTTCCTGGTCCGGCCAGCCGTAGTTCGCGCCGCTGACGCCGAGATCGAGTTCCTCGATCGCGTTCGGCCCGTTCGCGCCGACGTCGCCGATCAACACCGCGCCGCCGACCGGATCGACGGAGAAGCGGAACGGGTTGCGCAGGCCGTGCGCCCAGATCTCGGGCAACACGCCCGGCGTGCCGACGAACGGATTGTCGGTCGGGATCGAGCCGTCCTTCGCGACGCGCAGCATCTTGCCGTTCGCGCTCGCGAGGTTCTGCGACGTCGCGCTCTGCGTCTGGTCGCCGGTCGAAATCAGCAAGGTCCCGTCGGCGGCGAAGTGGAGGTCGCCGCCGTGATGGAACGTGCCCGCGAGTTGTGGGTGCTGCCAGATCACGACGCTCGTCTGCGGAGTGATCGTGTTGCCGACGACGTCGAGGCGCACGACTTGCGCGCGCGGCTCGGTCGACGTCGCGAACACGAACAGATGACCGGTGTTCGCGAAGTCCGGATCGGCCGCCATGCCCGACAGACCGCGCTCGCCGAACGTGGTGTCGACGGCGAGCTGTGCGAGCGGAGTCGGCAGCAATTGCCCGTTCTGGACGATCAGGATGCGACCGCCGCGCTCACCGATCAGCAGTCGGCCGTCCGGCAGGAACTCGAGCGTGGTCGGCTCGTTCAGCCCGCTCGCGATCGTCTCCAGCGTGAAGCCGGGCGGCACGGGCCCTTGCCCGATCGGCGCCGTGTTCGACGTGTTCAGAGCCCACGCGCTCCACTCGCCGTTGCCGGTCTGACCGGCGATCAACTGACCGGCGGGACTCGCAGCCGCGCTCGAGTCGGCGACGACCGTGCCGGTTCCTTCTTCGAAGCGGAACATGCCGACGAGGCCCGGGGTGTCCGCGGCGACGACGCGCTGGTACGAGCCGAGGACGTCGTCGCGACTCCGCGCGACGCTCCAGAGGCGCAGTTCGTCGACGCGGCCGGAGAACGACGGATAGCCGGGACCGGCGTCGTGCTTCTCGGCGCCGATCACGAGGTACGGACCCCACGGCGTCTGCGCGCCGGGGACGCCCGCGTTCGGATAGCTGAGGTCGTCGCGCGACGCGTTCGCCGCCGACTCGACGTCGAGCACCGCGTCGACGTAGATCGACTTGACGCCCGTCGCCGCATTGCGCACGCACGCGACGTGATGCCAATTGCCGTCGAGGACGTTCGTCGAGCCTTCGAGCGTGTGATCCCCGTCCAGCGGCGCGACGTCGGCGTGACCGGTGCCGAAGCGCACGAAGCCGCCGGCGATCGAGATCCCGAAGTCGCGCGAACTCGGTCCCCAGATGTCCCGGTCGACGACGATGTTGCCGAGGATCCAGTCGACGTTGGCCTGCTCGACGTCTCCGCCCCAATTCGTCGTCGGGTTGTCGCTCGCCTGCCCGCGCAGCCAGAACTCGATCGTGAACGAGCCGGCGCCGACGTCGCACGGCGACGACGCGTCCGCGCCCGCGACGTCGTCGTCGATCGGGATGCGGACGCGATCCTGTTGATTCGTCCCGGTGCCGAAGAAACGCAGCGCGTGTGACGAGCCCTGCGCGGACACGTCGGGTGCGGTCGCAGCGAGTGCCGCGATCGTGAGCCAGGTGCGAAGCATGGGTGCGAAGTGCCGAATCGAAGCCTAGGTCGGGGGCGGCATTGGGACCCGCGACCGGGTCGAAGTCAATGGCGTCGAGCAGAAGCCGGCATCAGGACTCGCTCGCGGCACGATGAACCCGGCGCGTCGCCCCGCGCACTGCGAAGAGGACTTCGAACGGAACTCGTGCCTTGCGCTTGGTTTGTGGAGCAGCCACTCCGCAAGGCGCAGCCGCTCAGCAGTTCATGTACTTCCAATTGCGCGGCTTCCCGTCGGCGAGCCACTCGATCGCTTGCTCGAGTCGGCGTGCGCGCGTCTCGTCCTTCTTCGCTTCGGCGATCCACTCGACGTACTCGCGCTGTCGTCCCGGGGCGAGCCCGTCGAAGCCGGCCTTCGCCTTCTTGTCCCGTGCCAGCGCGGCCTTGAACTCCGGGTGCATCGCGACCGGCGTCGCGGGCCGCGTCTTCTTGCGCTCGACCTTCACGCCGTTCTCGTTCAGCTCCATCGCGAGCTTCAGGTACTTCGCGAACTGCGCCTTGGTCGGGAGATCCTTCGTCTCCTTGATGCAGCCGAAGCTGCCCATCGCTTCCTTCGCCTTCTCGTCGTCTTTCAGGATCAGGTCGTGCTTCCAGAACATGAACACGGCGTGCTTCTTGAAGGACGCCATGCCGGCGAACGGCCCCAAGTACTCGAACGCGGGCATTCCCCACTTGATGGTCTCGACCACGTCCGGGCAGTTCGCGTGCACGCGTGCGCGCAGCTCGATCAGGATCGGCCGAGCGAACTCCGCGGCCTTCGCGATGTACGCATCCACGCGGGCGTCCTTCTTCACCATGGTCGTTCCTTCCTCCGTCGGGCGTTCCAAGGCCTCGTCTCACCACCGGTCGGATCGATGGCGGTCGGAAGGATGTCGCTCGCCGCAGCGAGCGTCAACGGACTGTCGGCTCGGCGCGTCGTCGTTTCTCGGAGGGTCGCGTTCCGGGATGCCGTTCGCGACTGCTGAGGCTCGTGGCGCCGCCGGCGCGAGCTGCGTCGGCGGCGCCGCCAAGGGCTCGCAATCGGCCGGTCCTGTCTCTCCAATGCCGCGTTCTCGACAGGAGGTCTTGGACGATGTCCGCACCCGTGATCCGTTCGCCGCGTGGGACGACGCTTTCGTGCGCCGATTGGCAGATCGAAGCGCCGTTCCGCATGCTCCAGAACAACCTCGATCCCGACGTGGCGGAGGATCCGGCGCACCTCGTGGTCTACGGCGGGTCGGGGAAGGCGGCGCGCAACTGGCCGTCGTTCGACGCGATCCTCGCGACGCTGAAGCGACTGAAGCCCGACGAGACGCTGCTGATCCAGTCGGGCAAGCCGGTCGGCGTGCTGCGGACGCATGTGCACGCGCCGCGCGTGCTGCTCGCGAACTCGCTGCTGGTGCCGCACTGGGCCCATTGGGACCATTTCCGCGAGCTCGAGCGCCGCGGCCTGATGATGTTCGGCCAGATGACGGCCGGCTCGTGGATCTACATCGGCAGCCAGGGCATCGTCCAAGGCACCTACGAGACGTTCGCCGAAGCCGGGCGCAAGCACTTCGGCGGATCGCTGGTCGGCAAGCTCGTCGTCAGTGGTGGTCTCGGCGGGATGGGGGGCGCGCAGCCGCTCGCGGCGGTGATGGCCGGCGCGACGTTCCTCGCGGCCGAAGTCGACCCGGCGCGCAGCGCGAAGCGGTTGAAGACGCGCTACCTCGACCATCTGACCGACGACGTCGACGAGGCGATTCGCATGGCGCTCGCGTTCCGCGACGCGAAGGCGGCGAAGTCGGTCGGTTGGACCGGCAACATCGTCGACCTGCTGCGCGAGCTGATGCGGCGCAACCTCGTGCCCGACGTCGTGACCGACCAGACCAGCGCGCACGATCCGCTGAACGGCTACGTGCCGACCGGGCTGACGCTCGAGCAAGCGGCGTCGCTGCGCGGCAGCGACCCGGTCGAGTACGTGCGGCGTTCGAAGGCGACGATGGCCGAGCACGTTCTCTGCATGCTCGAGCTGAAGCGCCGCGGCGCGATCGCGTTCGACTACGGCAACAACCTGCGCGGTCACGCGCTCGAAGCCGGAGTGAAGGAAGCGTTCGAGATCCCCGGCTTCGTCCCCGAGTACATCCGGCCGCTGTTCTGCGAAGGCAAGGGGCCGTTCCGATGGGCGGCGTTGTCCGGTGATCCGGCCGACATCGCGGCCACCGACGAGGCGATCCTCGAGTTGTTCCCGCACGATCGCGCGCTGGCGCGCTGGATCGGCATGGCGCGCGAACGCATCGCGTTCCAGGGACTGCCGGCGCGGATCTGTTGGCTCGGCTACGGCGATCGCGCGAAGGCCGGCTTGAAGTTCCACGAGATGGTGAAGCAGGGTCGCCTGAAAGCGCCGATCGTCATCGGCCGCGATCACCTCGACTGCGGCTCCGTCGCGTCGCCGAATCGCGAGACCGAAGGCATGAAGGACGGCACGGACGCGGTCGCCGACTGGCCGGTGCTGAACGCGATGGTGAACGTCGCGTCGGGCGCGACGTGGGTCTCGCTGCATCACGGCGGTGGAGTCGGCATCGGGTACTCGATCCACTCGGGCCAGGTGATCTGCGTCGACGGCACCGACGCGATGACGAGTCGCATCGAGCGCGTGCTGACCAACGATCCGGGCATGGGTGTGCTGCGTCACGTCGACGCCGGGTACGACCTCGCGCGCGACGTCGCACGCGAGCGCGGTGTCGACGTGCCGATGCGTTCGTGAACTCAGAGGCCGGGAGCACGCAGCGCGTGCGACCGCGTCCGACGGAGCGGCGATGTCCTTGCTGACGCTCGACTCCGTCGTCAAACGCTATCCGGGCGCGGCGCAGGCCGCGCTGGACGCCGTTTCGCTGCACGTGAACGCCGGCGAGATCCACGCGCCGCTCGGCGAGAACGGCGCCGGCAAGTCGACGCTGGTCTCGATCGTCGCCGGACTGATCGACGCGGACTCCGGCCGGATGGCGTTGGACGGTGCGCCGTTCTCGCCGCGCTCGCCGGCCGCCGCGCGATCGCGCGGCGTCGGGCTCGTGCACCAGCACGACGCGCTGATCCGCGAACTGACGATCGCCGAGAACCTCGAGCTCGCGCGTGCGGATGGGCGTCGGTGGTTGTCGCGGCGCGACGTCGTCGCGCGCGCGCGTGACGACGCGGCTCGGTGTGGCCTGCCGTTGCCCGATCCGGACACGTTGGTCGCGGACTTGTCGGTCGGCGAACGGCAGCGTGTCGAGCTCATCGGAGTGCTGGCGGCGGCGCCGCGCATTGTGCTGTTCGACGAACCGACGGCCGTGCTGACGCCGACGGAAGCGGCCGCGCTGTTGTCGACGATGCGCAGGCTCGCCGCCGCCGGTGCGGCCGTCGTCTTGATCACGCATCGCCTCGCGGAAGTCGTCGAGTGCGCCGATCGCGTGACCGTGTTGCGGCGCGGGCGCGTCGTCGCGACCGCGCGGGCCGGTGAGTTCGACGCGTCGCGTTTGGCCCATGCGATGGTCGGGGAGCTGCCGCGATCGGCTGCGCCGCCGCGGGCGGCTCGCGACGCGACGTCGTTCGCGCTCGATCACGTCGATGCGGACACCGGAGCGAGCGCGCTCGTCGACGCGTCGCTGACCGTCGCGGCCGGCGAGGTCGTCGGAATCGGCGGCGTCGCCGGCAATGGACAACGCGCGCTGTTCGAACTCGTCGCCGGCGCGGTGCGCCCGTCGCGCGGCCGCGTGACGTGG
>JAEUIB010000737.1 GCA_016795255.1 Planctomycetota bacterium | reverse complement strand
CGGCCCGAGATCTTCGTGAAGGGTTGTCGCAACCCGTATCGCATCGCCGTCGATCCGAAGACCGGCGCGGTGTGGTGGGGCGACGTCGGGCCCGACGCCGGTGACGACGCGCACGGCGATCCGCGCGGCGTCGACACGCTGAATCGCGCCGACCGCGCGGCGTTCTTCGGGTGGCCGTTCGCGCGCGGCGGGCGCTTCTACCGCGACCGCGACTTCGGCGACGACGTCCGCGGCGAGAGTTTCGCCGACCTGCTCGTCAACGATTCGCCGCGCAACACCGGGCTCGAGCGGCTGCCGTCGCCGACGCCACCGTTCTTCGCGTATCCGTACGGCCGCTCCGATGCGCTGCCCGAGCTGATGGACGGCGGCCGCAACGCGATGGCGGGCCCGTGGGTCCACCAGTCCCTGCACGCGGCGCACTTCCCGGCGTGGTTCGATCGCGTGATGCTGTTCTACGACTGGGCGCGCGCGACGTTCTTCTGGCTGAAGTTCGACGAGGCCGGCGCGCTCGACGGCGTGCATCGCTTCCTCGCGAACGTGTCGATCCCGCATCCGATCGACGTCGAGCTGGCGACCGACGGTTCGCTGTGGATCCTCGATTACGGCACGAATTGGTGGGACAACGTCGACGGCCGGTTGCTGCGCGTCCGGTTCTCGAGCTTCGACAAGCGGCCGCGCGTCGTCGCGGACGCGAAGCCGACGACCGGTGCGCTGCCGTTGTCCGTCCGGTTCTCGAGCGCCGGCACGATCGATCCCGACGGCGACGACGCGCGACTCCGTTACCTGTGGGATTTCGGCGACGGCACGACGTCGGCCGAGGCGTCGCCGACGCACGAGTTCACGAAGCCCGGCGCGTTCGACGTCACGCTGCGCGTCGTCGACGCCGCGGGCCGCGACGCGCGCGCGACGGTGTCGATCGTGGCCGGCAACACGGCGCCGGACGTGAAGCTGTTCGCGCCCGAGACGTTCTCGTGGGACGCGCCGCTCGCGTACACGGTCGACGTGCTCGACGTCGAGGACGGGCGTGCGACCGCCGGACAACTGCTGCAAGACGACGCGCTGCGTCGCACGGAACTGACCGCGGTGTACGTCGAGAGCGGGGATCCCGAGGACGCCGCGGACGTCGAACCCGATCCGCTGTTGCCCGGCATGGATCCGCGCGCGAAGGGCACGGCGCTGCTGAAGAAGAGCGGCTGCATCGCGTGCCACCATCCCGAGCAACCGTCGGTGGGGCCGTCGTACCGGACGGTGGCCGACGCGCTGCGCGCGCTCGACGAAGCCGATCGGCCGGCCGAGATCACGCGCCTGATCGCGAAGGTGCGGACCGGGGGCTCGGGTCGCTTCGGATCGGTCGCGATGCCGCCGCACTTGCACGTCCAGGACGCGGCGATCGCGAACATGGTCGATGCGATCGCCGCGCTCGGCGTCGACGATCGGCTGCGCGGCGAGGCCGGAACGCTGCGCATCCCGGCGCGCCCCGAATCCGCGAAGGATGCGCACGGCGTCTACGTGCTGCGCGCGTCGTACACCGACCGCGGTGCGCCCGGCGTCGCGGCGCTGACGCGCGCGTCGGAACCGGTCGTGGTCCGCGTCGCGCCGAGCGTGTTCGAGCTTCCGGTCGAGTCCGGCGAGGCGATCGAACTCGCGGC
>JAEUIB010000706.1 GCA_016795255.1 Planctomycetota bacterium | reverse complement strand
CCGCCTCGTGAACCCGTCGATGCTCGTCGAGATCGAGGCCGAGGCGATCGTCCCCGAGTGAGAGGCCGTGACGAGGGATCGGCGCTCGCATTCCCTCGTGACCCGTTCGCCAGCACTGGAATCAGGGCTGGAATCCGAACTGGGATCAGAACTGGAAGTAGATGAACGCGGTCTGCGACGACATCGTCAGGAACAGGACGCCGGCGAGCGCTCCGAGCAGGATGCCGATCACGAGCAACGGCAATCGTCCTCGCGCTCGCCGTTCTCGCTCGCTCCGCCGCTCGCGGGGGATTTCTTCACGGCCTCTCACTCGGGGACGATCGCCTCGGCCTCGATCTCGACGAGCATCGACGGGTTCACAAGGCGGGCGACTTCCACGAGGGTCGACGCCGGGCGGATGTCCTTGAACACGAGTCCGTGGACGCGGCCGACCGCTTCCCAGTGCTCGATGTTGGTGACGTAGATCCGGGTGCGGACGACGTCCTTCAGCGTCGCGCCGGCGCGGTGCAGCGCGAGCGCGATGTTGTTCAGCACCTGATGCGTCTGCGCGACCGGATCGCCGACGCCGACGATCTCGCCGTGCTCGTCGGTCGCGGTCGTCCCCGAAACGTGGACGTGCGGGCCGACGCGGACCGCGCGGGAATACCCGACGATCGGTTCCCACGGAGCGTTCGTCGAGATCGTCAGGCGGTCCATCGGCGGGTTCTCCTTGGGGACGTTGAGAACGTCGGGGTCGGGCGGGTCATTCCGGGGTCGGAGGATCGAGGACGAACATCGCGAGCCCGAGCAGCACGGCGACCACCGCGGCGGTCACGATCGCGCGCGGCTTCAACTCGGCGCGCTCACGGGCGGACAGCAACGTCGAGATCCCGAGGCCGATGAACGGCGCGAGCGCCGGCACGAGCGTCATCCGATAGCGCTCCATCGAGACCGTCAACGCGACGACCAGCACGAGGATCGCGGTGTGGTACCAGGCGACGCGCGCCAGCGGGTCGAACCGCTTGATCGCGACGCCGAGCGCGGCGACGACGAACAGCACGAACGACAGCACCGTGAACAGGATCTGGGCGAAGCGCGAGGTCGTGCCCGACGGGAACTCCCACGCCGCGGCGAGGAACGATCGCGGTGTCGTGCCTTGAGGCACGTAGGCGTCGAACGGGATCGCGAACGCCAGGGCGGGCGCGTAGATCTCTGGACCGAACAGCGTCTTCAGCCGCTGCACGGCGCGATGGGCGGTGAGGGCCGGGTATTCGAAGAACGCGTCGGCGAACACGGATTGCGCCATCTCGACGCGCTTCTCGATCGAGGGTTGGGCGACCCAAAGGTCCTGGCCCGACTTGCCCTTCGGCGCGTTGTCGTAGATCAGCGCGAGGTAGCCGTACGTCCCGGTCGGCAGCGCCTTGCCCTGGGTGTCCGCGGTCATCCACGAGAACGGCAGCAGCGCCGCCATGAACGACGCGCTCATGACGGCGAACGCCTTCGCCTTCGCTTCGATCGGGGCCTTGCCGATCTTGATCAGCGCGCAGACGACGGCCATCGGCAGCAGCAGCATCAGCTCTTTCGTCAACACCGAGATGCCGAGCGCGACGCCGGTGAGAGCCGCGGCCTTGAGCCCGGCCTTGCCGCTGCGCAGTTGCGTGAACAGGTGGTCGACCGACCAAAGGGCGAGTGCCGCGGTGAAGCACGCGGCGGTTTCGGCCATCACCAGCGTGCTCGAGAACAGGATCGCGATCGGCCACGTCGCGAGCGCCCAGCCGGTGGCCGCCGCGGCGCGGGTTCCGAAGCGGCGGCGCGCGAGACTCATCGAGATCGCGATCGTGCCGAGGTCCGCGAGGATCTGCAGCAGGAAGACGCCGGGCAGCATGTCGTCGGGGGCCGGGTCGTCGTCGAGGCCGAGCGACACCAACTTCGCGTACAGCGGCGGTCTGACCTGGCCGTCGGTCACCGACGTCAGTGCGTCGCCGGCGGCCATCGCCCGGGCCTTCATCAAGTACCCGACCGCGTCGCCGAGCACGGCTGCCTGCGGGGTCAGCCAGAACAGAGCGATCAAGCGCAGCACGAGCGCGGCGACGAGGGGGGCGGCCAGCGCGATGCGCGCGTCCCGTTCTGCGCTCGGCGTTGCGTCGGCTCGTTCCATGAGCGCGGGAGTCTATCGAGGGATCGCGGGGGAACGCGCGGGTTCGACGGGGGCGGCGATCCGGACTTTATTGTCGGAATCGTGCGTGACGCGGGTCTTGGGCTCCGGATGACGTGGCGTCCGTTCCGCGAGGTGAACCCCCATGTTCGCGATCCCGCAGGATGCCGCCATGCATGCCGAATCCCGTTACGACGAAGCCTCGTTGCGCGCGCAGGCGATCGAGGACGAGCTCCGCAAGCTCGGTCGCTGGGGAGCGACGCGGCCGGCCGACGACGCCTTCCGCAGCGAGGCCGCGTTCTTCGCGGACCGCATGGCGTTCGAGGAGTGGCTGCAGTGGGTGCTGCTGCCGCGGGTGCGCGAGATCTGCTCCGAGCGCGGTGAGTTCCCGCCGTCGAGCCAGCTCGGCGCGTACGCCGTGCGCCAATTCGACGGCGACGACGCGACCGGCGAACTCGTGGCGCGGCTGGCGGCGCTCGATCAACTGATCGAGGGCGGCAACGACCCGCGCGTCATGGAGGCGGTCGCGACGGTCCGCCGCTTCGTCGAGGCGTCGAAGCGCAAGGACGAGGCGGCCGCGCGCGCGGAGATGATCGAGGCCCAGCGCGAGGCGCAGGGCGGCGGCGCGCCGGACATCGATCGGTACCTCGTCCGCGACGTGCTCGTCGACGGCGACCTGACGATCGTGCTCGTCGAGGTGTTCGGGAAGAACGCCGCCGGCGAAGTCGAGTCGATGACGATGCCGTTCGTCAGCGTGCGCGAACACGACGCGGCGAAGGTCGACATGGAGCGCACGATGGCGCGCCTGATGGGCGGCACCGGACACGATCCGAGCGCCGAACTCGAGGCCGCGATGACGGACGCTCTCGCCGACGTCGGCAAGCAGATGCAGGCGTCGATGGACGAGTTCGAGCGCGAACGCAAGGCGCGCGAAGCCGCCGAGTTCGCGTCCGCGACCGCGGCGTTCGAAGCCGAGCAGTTGCCGTCGATCCTCGAGTCGATCGCACAAGCGTTCGACAAGCCGGTCGCAGTGACCATCGACTGGTCCGGGCTCGACGAGTCGCCGTCGCTGTTGTGGGACGTGCGCAGTCAGCTCGGGGACGATCTCCCGACCGCGGTGCGCTCGATGAGCGAGGAGAGGCGAGCCGAGCTGGTCCAGCGCGTCACGCGCGTCCACGTCGCGACGACGCGTGATCGAGCGCTGCGCTGCGCGCGCGTCGACGACGACGTGCTGACGCTGACGATCGCGCCGGGGATCCAGAACGGACTGTTCTCGTGGATCGAGCTCGAACCGTGGCTGAAGTGGGAAGTCTCCGGCGAGGGGCGCGAGCACTTCCGCCTGCCGGTCGATCACGCGAGGGAGGTCGTGCAGGACCTGCGCTCGCGATTCGCGCTGCCGCTCGAAGGCATCGATCTGGAGCTCATCCGCTTCACGACGTACGGCGACGGCTTGCGGACGCAATGGGCGCTGTACCAACTCGCCGAACTCGGGATCGATCCGCTCGGGCGCGTGCTCGCGAAGCTGCTGGAGCACGACGCCGAGTTCGCGGCTGCGGCGCGCGAGCGCCTCAAGCTGATCGTGTTCCAACCGGCGATGGACGCGACCCAGCAGTCGGTGCAGATGTTCGACGACGTGCTGATGCTCGATCTCCACGCCGACGAAGGCAGTCCGGGTTTCGGTGGCGACGAAGCGCTGGAAGCGAGCGTGCGAGCGGCGCTGCTCGGAACCTGACTCGCCTCCGGGCCGAGACGC
>JAEUIB010000675.1 GCA_016795255.1 Planctomycetota bacterium | reverse complement strand
TTGCGCCGCGAGCACCTCGCGCGCCGCTTCGCAGAACCGGATCGTCGCGGTGACGTTCACGCGCAGCAACTTCTCGGTCAGGTCGGGGGATGCCTCGAGCGACTCCTGCGCGGCGTAGATCCCCGCCGTCGACACGATGACGTCGACCTTGCCGAGCGCCGCCGATCCGGCGTGGAGCGCGGGCAGGATCGTCTCCGGCTTCTCCAAGTCGCAAGCGATCTGGACCGCCGCGCTCGCCCCTCGGGCCACCAGATCGGACGCCGTCCGCTGCAGGTCCTCGGCATCGCGGCCGAGCAGCGCGAGCGCGGCACCGCGCGCCGCGTACTTGCGCGCCAGGGCGCGACCCATGCCACGCGTCGCGCCGAGGATCAGCACGTTCAAGGTTGGTCTCCCATCAGTCGGACCGACAACGCGCTGCGGATCCGCCGTTCGCGGTCCCAGCGCGCACGCTCGGCGAGGAAGCGCGCCAGACGCGGCTCCATCGCGCGGAAATGCTCGGCGCGCGTGAAGCGGTCCTTCGCGAGGTAGATCCGTCCGCCGAGTTCGATCAGCGTCTCGTTGAGCGCATCGATCAGCGCCTGCGTCTCCGGCCGCACCGGCAGGTCGGCGGCGATCGAGATCCCGGACATCGGGAACGACAAGGTGCCGACCCCCTGCGCGCCGCAGTCCTTGATCACGCACAGGAACGAACTGCCGCCGCGCTCGGTGAGGACGCGCAGCATCCGCGCGACGCCGTCGGGTCCCGCGGCGCGCGGCACGACGCATTGGTACTGCGTGAAGCCGCGTCGGCCGTACAGCCGGTTCCAATCGAGCAGCGCATCGAGCGGATAGAAGAACTTCTCGGGATGCTCGATCCCCGACGCCGAGCGCAGTCCGCGCGTCGCGTAGTACGCGGCGTTCAGCACCCGCATGGTCGCGTCACGGAGCAGCACGTTCGGAGCGTCGAACGGCATCCGGATGCGGGACAACACGGGTGGCAGAGCTCGCGGCGCGCGCGACGCTTCGGCGAAGCGCCCGCGGATCAGCACGCCGCGGCCCATCGCGGCGCCGCGCTTCAGGCAATCGATCCAGCCCACGGTGAACGGCCAATCGGCGGCCGACGTCGCCAGCCGCTCGAGGAACGTGTCGAGGTTCCGGATGCGCATCGTCTCGTGGCGGATCCACGGGCTCGAGATCGGGCGCAGCGCGAACTCCACTTCGAGGATGTGACCGGTCAAGCCCATGCCGCCGAGCGTCGCCGCGAACAGCGTCGGGTGGACCTGGCGCGAGCACTCGACGACGTGTCCGTCGCCGGTGCGGATCAGCAAGCGCGAGACGTGTTCGCCGAAACACCCGTCGACGTGATGGTTCTTGCCGTGCACGTCCGCGGCGACCATGCCGCCGAGCGTCACGTATTGGGTCCCCGGCGTGACCGGAGGGACCCAGCCGCGGCGCAGGAAGACCTCGTTCACGGCACGCAGCGACAGTCCCGCCTCGGCGCGCAGCACGCCCGTCGACGGGTCGAACGCGAGGATCCGATCCGCGGCGCGCGTGCTCATGACCTCGGGCCGCGACGCCGGAGGCAGCGACGCATCGCCGTACGAACGGCCGAGTCCGCGGGTCAGGATCGCGTGGCGCGACCCGACGACGAGGTCCTGCGGCGTGTGCTCGACCGCACGCATCCCCAGGCGTCCCCAACCCTGGACGTCGACCAGCGGCGCTTCGGACGAGTTCGCGAGCCCGGACAACGGGCCGGCGGGATCGGGGTCGGTGGCGGTCGGAGAGGGCGGCTTCATGCGGAAAGTCCGGGCCGAGCCTACTCGCCGCCGTCGACGATCGCACCGCACGTGCGGGGGCGGATCGTTCAACCTTGCATCAGCGGCTCGGGTGCCGTCTCGGGTTTTCGGGGATCCCGTCAAGTCGACTGAAGTCCCTGGACGAATCCACCTCGACTCGACGAGCGGGTCCGCGCCGCGATCCGATTCGTGCGAGTCCAGTCGGCACATCGCCACGAGGCCAACGGGAGAGATCGAAATGGGAGAGATGGACGAAGTCGTCAAGGAGTTCCTGGTCGAGAGCCACGAGAACCTCGACCAACTCGATCGCGACCTGTTGAAGCTCGAGCAGTCGCGCAACGACACCGACGCGATCAAGAGCGTGTTCCGGACGATCCACACGATCAAGGGCACGTCGGGCTTCCTCGGCTTCTCGAAGCTGGAGTCGCTGACGCACGTCGCCGAGAGCCTGCTGTGCCGACTGCGCGATCAGACGCTGTCGATGACGCAGGAGATCGCGACCGCGCTCCTCAGCACGACGGATGCGGTGCGCCGCATGCTGGCGAACATCGAAGCGACCGGCGCCGACGGCGACGAGACCGACGACGCGCTGCGCGCGACGCTCGCGCGCCTGAACGAGCCGGAGACCGCGGACGAAGCGCCGGCCGTCACGCCGACGACGCCGGTGGGCGAGATCCTGATCCGCACCGGAAAGGTGAAGCCCCAAGACGTCGAGCTCGCGCGCGAGATGCAGCAGGAGGGTGACCCGCGCCGCGTCGGCGAGATCCTCGTCGAGAACGAAGTCATCAAGCCGAGCGAACTGCGCGAAGCCCTCGAACAACAGGCCGCGGCCCGCCAGAAGGACACGCCGGTCTCCGAGACCAACGTGCGCGTCGACGTGTCGCTGCTCGACCGCCTGATGAACCTGGTCGGCGAGCTGGTGCTGGCGCGCAACCAGATCCTGCAGTTCAACCACTCGCTCGGCCGCCAGGACTCGCAGTTCACGAGCACCGCGCAGCGCTTGAACCTGATCACGACCGAGCTGCAAGAAGGCGTGATGAAGACGCGCATGCAGCCGATCGGCATGGTCTGGAACAAGTTCCCGCGCATCGTCCGCGACCTGGCGAACTCGGTCGGCAAGAGCGTCGGGCTGCGGATGGAGGGGAAGGAGACCGACCTCGACCGCACGATCATCGAAGCGATCAAGGATCCGCTGACGCACATCGTCCGCAACTCGATCGACCACGGCATCGAGTCCCCGGCGGAGCGCGTCCGTCGCGGCAAGCCGCAACAGGGGACGCTCAGCATGCGGGCGTTCCACGAGGGCGGTCAGGTGATCATCGAGATCGCCGACGACGGCGGCGGCATCGACCCCGAGCGCATCAAGGCGAAGGCCATCGCGAAGCAGCTGATCACGGCCGAACAAGCGGCCCGGATGAACGAGCGCGAAGTGCTGAACCTGATCTTCCTGCCGGGGTTCTCGACCGCCGAGACGGTGACGAACATCTCCGGTCGCGGCGTCGGCATGGACGTCGTGCGCTCGAACATCGAGCGGATCGGCGGCACGGTCGACATCGCGAGCCGCGTCGGCGAAGGCACGACCCTGAAGATCAAGATCCCGCTGACGCTCGCGATCATCCCCGCGCTGATCGTCCGCAGCGCCGGCGAGCGCTACGCGATCCCGCAGGTGAACCTGCTCGAGCTCGTGCGCCTCGAAGGCGAGGAAGCGGTCAAGGGGATCGAGTCGATCCACGGCAGCGAGATCCACCGGCTCCGCGGCAGCCTGCTGCCGATCGTCCGGCTGCACGAGCAGTTGCGGATCGAGGATCCCGACGGCCATCGCCCCGACGTGATCAACATCGTCGTGTTGTCGGCCGACGACCGGCAGTTCGGTCTCGTCGTCGACCAGGTGATGGACACCGAGGAGATCGTCGTCAAGCCGCTGACGAAAGCGCTGAAGGGCATCGGCGTCTACGCCGGCGCGACGATCATGGGCGACGGACACGTCGCGCTGATCCTCGACACCTTCCGCATCGCGCAGCGCGCGAACGTCGTCAGCGAGTCGCGCGAGCGCTCGCGCGCGGTGGCGGAGGTGCGCACGACGCAGAACGCCGTCCGCGAGACGCTGCTGCTGTTCATGTCCGGCCCGAATCGCATGGCGCTTCCTCTGGAGCAGGTCCATCGCCTCGAGGAGTTCCCGCGGCGCAGTCTCGAGCAGGCGGGCGACGACGTCGTCGTCCAGTACCGCGGCGAGATCATGCCGCTCGTGTCGCTGACGACGTTGTTCGCGACGCACGAGACGGTGGGTGCGCCGACGCCGCAGTCCGACACGGTCCAGGTCGTCGTGCATCGGCACGGTGAACGGTTCATCGGATTCCTCGTCGATCGGATCGTCGACATCGTCGACGAAGACGTGTCGACGCGCGGACTGAACCCGCGCCGCGGCGTCCGCGCCACTGCGGTCGTCCACGGCAAGGTCACCGAGATCCTCGACGTCGCGGTCATCGCCCGCGACACGGTGGCCACCCACGAACCCGTCGCGATCGGAGGTGCCTCGTGACCACGAACCGCCAGTTCTGCACGTTCTTCGTCGACGACCTGTTCTTCGGCGTCGACGTCCAAGAGGTCCAGGAAGTCTTCCGCTTCGAACCGATGACGCGCGTGCCGCTGGCGCCGCCGGTCGTTCGCGGACTGATCAACCTCCGCGGTCAGATCGTCACGGCGCTGGACATGCGTTCGCGTCTCGGGATCCCGCCGCGCAACGGGGACACGCCGCCGATGAACGTCGTCGTCCGCACCGACGACGGCTGCGTCAGCTTCCTGGTCGACGAGATCGGCGACGTGCTCGAAGTCGACGACGCGCAATGCGAACGGCCTCCGGAGACGCTGACCGGCGTCGCCCGCGAACTGGTCCGCAGCGTCTACAAGCTGCGTGGCCGGTTGCTGCTCAGCCTCGACGTCGCGAAGACGGTCGCGCAGTGCGCGACGGCAGGAGCGGTGTGAACCCGCACGGCGCGACGCGATGCCGCATTCAAGTCGCGGCGTGCGACGCGTCGATAGTGGAGACGGCGTCCACGCTCGTCGGACGACGTCACGACCGCGAGCTCCCGAGTCCGTCCGCGCATCGGGTCGCGGCGCGGGTGCTGCAGCGAGTGCAGTTCGATGTCCGAGGTGTCGTCGCCCATGAGCCGGATCCGAGTCCTCGTCGTCGACGATGCGGTCGTGTTCCGCAAGGTCCTGAGCGACGTTCTCGGGGCGGACCCCGAGATCGAAGTGGTCGGCACGGCGCCGAACGGTCAGATCGGGCTGGCGAAGATCGAGCAGTTGCGTCCCGATCTCGTCACCCTCGACGTGGAAATGCCAATCATGGACGGACTCTCCACGTTGCGTGAGATCCGCAAACAGTGGCCGAAACTGCCGGTCGTGATGTTCAGCACGCTGACGTCGCGCGGTGCGGAGTCCACGCTGGACGCGATCGCGCTCGGTGCGTCGGACTACGTCGCGAAACCGAACGGCATGGGGAGCTCGACGGAAGCCGTCGAGCGCGTCCGCGCCGAACTGGTGCCGAAGGTGAAGGCCTTGGTCCAGCACGTCCGAGGCGCCGGAACGCGCGAAGCGGCCACGCCGCCCGTCGCGGCGAAACTGCCGACGCTGTTGCGCACGACGGCGACGCGAGAAGCGCCGCAGATCCTCGCGATCGGCTCGTCGACCGGCGGACCGAACGCATTGGCGGACGTGCTGCGCGCGCTGCCGGGCGACTTCGCGCTGCCGATCGTCATCACCCAGCACATGCCGCCGGTGTTCACGCGGCTGCTCGCCGAACGACTCACGCGCGTCGCACCGATCCCGGTCGTCGAGGCGACCGACGGCGCGCCGTTGCGTCCCGGGCAGGCGCTGATCGCGCCCGGAGACCGACATCTGACGATCACCGGTCGTGGCGCCGCTCGCTGCGTGCGTCTCGACGACGGGCCTCCCGAGAACTTCTGCCGGCCGTCCGTCGACGTGATGCTGCGCTCGTGCGTCGATGCGTACGGCGGTCACGTGTTCGCCGTGGTCCTGACCGGAATGGGGCAGGACGGGATGCGCGGTGCGGAGCGAGTCCGCGGCGCCGGCGGCGAGACGTGGGTGCAGGACGAGCGCAGCTCGGTGGTCTGGGGCATGCCGGGGGCGATCGCGTCCGCCGGGCTCGCCGATCGCGTGCTTCCGCTGGCCGAGATCGGCCCGGCGATCGTCCGCCGCGTCGCGGAGAGCCGCTCGCGCGGGATCTCGAGTTCGCACGAAGAGGCGA
>JAEUIB010000589.1 GCA_016795255.1 Planctomycetota bacterium | reverse complement strand
GGTTCGGCAACTGCAGTGCGCCCGTCGACACGCCGAGGTCGAACAACTCGCGGCCCGCTTCGGCCGGTGTCGCGATCCGCGCGTCGACGTACGCGACGCGCTCGCCCAAACGCTCGTGGAATCGGAACACCCGCGGCACGTCGGCGCGAACGGTGGCCGTGTGCGCTCGATTCGAGTCGCCGACGATCTGCGGGCGTTGCTCGAGGTACATCTCGCACTCGAACGTCTTACCGACGGCGCGCAGTCCGGCCGCGAAGCCGTCGACGTCGCGCAACGGTCCGTCGAGACCGGCGCGGACCAACCAGTTCCCGGTCGCGAACGCGCCGATCGACTGGCGGATGCGCCGCACGTCGACGAAACCGAACAACGCTCCGTTGGCCCCGCCGGCGTTGCGCCAGAACGTCTGGAACCGTCGATTCTGCGCCAACGACGCGAACGAGTCGTCGAGCGCGCGATCCGCGGCCTCGCGCACTTTCGTCGCCGTCCGCCCACCGATCACGATGTCGCCGACCTGGCACAGCGCGAAATGATGGCCCTCGACCTCGTCGTCGACCTCGACCAGCTCGAGGCCGCGGTAGCTCGTGAACGCGACGTTCACGTCGTCGTCGACGTCGAACGGGAGTTCGTACGCCTCGAGCGCTTCCAACGCGTCGTCCCGCTTCGAATCGGTCGCCAGCGACCGGAACGTCGACGCCAGCCCGGTCAGACCTCGCGCGTCCATCACGACGACGTAGTCCGGCTCCTGCCCGCGCTCGGTGGTGACGAATCCGTCGACGGCGAGAGCCGCCGGCCCACTGCCCCGACGGAACAACCACGACGACTCGGCCAACACCGACACCGGGACGAGAGCACGCAGTTGCGGTTCGATCGCCGTGACGAAGTCGTCGATCATCGAGTCGCCGAGCGTGTCGAACGCCTCGCAGAGGTCGGTTCGATCCGCGCGACGCACGAACGCCGCGCGATCGTCGACGAACACGACGACGTGCGCGTCGCGTGGGACGAGCCGCGCGACGCGTGCGAGCGCGTCGGACGGCGAGGCGTCCGCGGGCGGCGTCGCGGCCACGGTCGCGAACAGCGTCACGACGATCCGACCGAAGCCCGCCACGAGGCGACTCGGTCGGCGATCGTCCGCATCGGCGTGTCGTTGCGGTGCCGTCATAGGATCCCGTACTTGCGCAGGCGGTTGTAGAACGTGCGGCGCGGCAAACCGAGGGCCTTCGCGGCCTCGCTGCGGTTTCCGGAGCACCGTTCCAGCGCGGCGAAGATCGCTTCCTTCTCGAGTTCTTCGAGCGTCCGCCCGGCGAGGGTGGCCGCCCGGTCGGTCGCGTTCGCGGTGTTCTTCTCGAGCGTCGCGACGAGGTGGGACTCGATCGTCTGATCGGTCGCGAGGGCCGCCATGCGGCGCATCTCGTTCTCGAGTTCGCGGACGTTGCCCGGCCAGTCGTGCGCGATCAGTGCGCGCATCGCGGCGGGCGTGATCCTGCGGCGCTCTTCGCCGGTGTCCTTCGCGATGCGATCGAGCATGTGCTCGACCAGCAACGGGATGTCGTCGCGCCGTTCGCGCAGCGGGGGCAGCCGGATCGTCATGACCTTGAGGCGGTAGTACAGGTCCTCGCGGAACTTGTTCTCGCCGACCATGCGCGCGAGGTCCGCGTTCGTCGCGGCGATGATGCGGACGTCGACCTGCGTGGGCTTCGTCGCGCCGACCTTGCGGAACTCGCCCTCTTGCAGCACGCGCAAGAGCTTGCGCTGCATCGGCTCGGTCATCTCGCCGATCTCGTCGAGGAACAGCGTGCCGCCGTGCGCCTGCTCGAACAGGCCTTTGCGGTCGGAGTCCGCGCCGGTGAAGGCGCCCTTCACGTAGCCGAACAACTCGCTCTCGAGCAGCGTCTCCGCGAGCGCCGCGCAGTTCTCCGACAGGAACGGTTCGTCCTTGCGGCGGCCGTGGCGGTAGATCGCGCGGGCGATCAGCTCTTTGCCGGTGCCGCTCTCGCCGAGCACGAGCACCGGATAGTCCGTCTCGCTGACGATGTCGATCAGCCGGAACACTTCGCGCATCGGCGCGGACTGCCCGACGATGTCGGAGTAGTCGTGCTTCAGCGGCGGCAGATGCACCGACGCCAGCCGTTCGCGCGTCTCCTGCAGTTCGGCTTCCTGCTCCTTCACGCGACTCTCGAGGCGCTGGTTCAGTTCGACGAGGCGCAGACGCTGCGCTTCGTTCTCGGCGTGCAGTCGCGCGTTCTCGACCGCGACGGCGGCCTGATCGGCGAACACGCCGAGCAACTCGCGGTCCCCGGGCGAGAACGATCCGGTGCGGAAGCGGTGATCGATGTAGATGCAGCCGAGCACGCGGTCCTGGACCTTCAGCGGCACGCAGAGGATCGACCGCAGTTGGAGTCCGGCGACCGACGAGTACTTGCCGAAGTCGGGATCGTCCTGCGCCGAGTCGGTCAGGATCGTCTCGCCGGTCTTCATCGCGCGCTCGGCGATCGTGTGGCTGATCTTGAACTCGGGCGACTTCACGGCGTCGCGGTCGAGGTGGCGCGCGACCTCGACCTGCCCACGGCCTTGCTCGCTGGCGAGGATCAGGAAGCCGCGCTCCGCTCCGGTGAGTTCGATCACCGAATCGAGGATCAGCGCGAGCAGTTTCTTCGGCTGGCGTTCGGACACCAGCGCGCGGTTGATCGACAGCACGCGGACGAGGCGTTCGTTCTCGCGCGCGAGCGCGTCGCCGCCGAGCAGCGAGTCGCGCAGGAACGACTTCAGGTCCTTGCGCTTCTTGTCCGGGCGTTCCGAGCCGTCGGTCATCGCGAACCTCGCAGCGCGCCGTTCAGCGCTTCGATCGCGAGCACGACGCCGTGACGGCGCGCTTCGTTCGTCTCCCCCACCTCGGCCCAGAGCGCCGAGGCGTCGAGGGCGAGGACTTCGTCGACGCGGCGCGCCTCGGCGCGCTCGAGCACGAACGACGCCCCGGCGATCGTCGCCGAGCATCCCCGCGCGAGGAAGCGAGCGGCCTCGAGCACTCCGTCGACGACGCGCACTTCGATCTCGACGACGTCGCCACAACCCGGATTGTCGGCCCGGCCGCGGCCCGTCGGAGCTTCGAGGCGACCCGCGCGTCGCGGGCGCTTGAAGTGATCGAGCAGCAGCGGCGCGAGCGTCATGGTTCGATCCCCGTGCGCCCGATCGACGGAGTCGTCGACGGCGTACCGCAGAGTTCGACCGGCGGGACCTCTTCGCCACGGACGAGGTCCGCGTACGTCTCGCGCTGGCGGACCACGCGCGAGCCCCACGGCTCGATCAGGATCTCGGCGGCGCGCGGCCGCGAGTTGTAGTTCGACGCCATCGTGAAGCCGTAGGCCCCCGCGAGTCGGACCGCGAGCAGATCGCGGCGCGTGACCGGCGGCAACGCACGATCCTGCGCGAGGAAGTCGGCGCTCTCGCAGACCGGTCCGACGACGTCGCACGGCGACGTGGTGCCGTCGCGGATCGGATCGAGCACGGGATCGATCGGGTGATGACCGTCGTAGAGCGCCGGGCGGATCAAATCCGTCATCGCGGCGTCGACGACGACGAAGCGCCGTTGTTCGCCTTGCTTGACGAAGCGCACGCGCGTGATCAGCACGCCGGCGTCGGCGGCGATCGCGCGACCCGGCTCGAGGACGAGCTTCACGTTCGCGCGCGCGAGCGCCGGAGCCATCGCCTGCGCGAACCGAGCCGGCGACGGCGCCGGTTGCTCGGGCCGATACGTGACGCCCATGCCGCCGCCGAGGTTCAGCGTGTGGACGGGGATGCCGGCCGCGCGAGTGCGTGCGATCAGGGCCTCGATGCGTTCGAGCGTCTCGCGGAACGGCTCGACGTCGGTGAGTTGCGACCCGATGTGCACGTGGAATCCGTCGAACGCGATTCCGGGCAGCGACGTCAGGCTGGCCAACACCGCCTCGACGTCGGCGATGCGCATGCCGAACTTGTTCTCGCGCTTGCCGGTCGTGATGTGGCGATGCGTCTTCGCGTCGACGTCGGGGTTCACGCGCAGCAGCACGCGAGCTCGCGTCGATCGCGCGCGTGCGATCGCGTCGATCGTCTCGAGTTCCGGGATCGACTCGACGTCGAACCAACCGATCCGCGCGTCGAGCGCTTCGACGATCTCGTCGTCGCTCTTGCCGACGCCGGCGAACACCGCGCGCGCCGGATCCGCGCCGATCGCTCGGATGCGATGCAGCTCGCCGCCCGACACGAGATCGAATCCTGCGCCGCAGCTACGCAGCACCTCGAGCACCGCGAGGTTCGAGTTCGATTTGACCGAGAACGCGATCAGCGGATCGGACGTGCGATCGAGGGAGCGGAACGCATCCCGCACCGCCGCATGGTTCTCACGCAGCCGAGCCGCCGAATAGACGTAGACGGGCGTTCCCGTGCGCGCGACCGTCGCCTCGACGTCGATCCCGTCGCAGGTCAAGCGGCCGTCGTGCCAGGCGAAGCCGGCCATCGCGCCCGAACGCGCGCCTTACGAGGCGCGCGCTTCCTTCGTGGCCTTGCCCGTGGCCTTGCCGTTCCGCTTGGCCGCCTTCGACGGCGACGACTTCGCGTTCTTCTTGATGAAGTCCGCGACGCGCTCGAGGCCGGCGATGATGTCGGCCTTGCCGGTCGCGTACGAGAAGCGCAGGTGTTGGCCCTCGCCCTCGATCCGCTTGCCGAAGTGGATGTCGGCGAGCACCGCGACGCCGGCTTCATGCAGCAGGCGACGGCGCAGCTCCTCGGAGTCCTTCGCGCCGACCATCGCGCACGCTTCGGTGACGTTCGGCCACACGTAGAACGCACCGCCCGGCGTGCGGCAACTGATGCCGGGGATCGAGTTCAGCAGCTTCACGATGATGTCGCGCCGTTCGTGGAAGCTCTTGCGCATCTCGTCGACGCATTGCTGCGACGCCGTCAGCGCCGCGAGCGCCGCGTACTGGCTCGGCGCGGGCGGGCACGAATCGATGTTCGTGTTCCAGCGCGTGAGGTGCGGCGCGAGGATGCGGTTCGCCGCGTAGCCGAGACGCCAGCCGGGCATCGCGTACGTCTTCGAGCAGCAATCGACGATCACGGTGCGCTCGAGCATGCCCGGCTCCGCTTCGATCGTCGCCAGCGGCCCGTCGTAGACGAGCTTCGAGTACGGCTCGTCCGAATAGACCCAGAGCTGGTCGTGCTTCGCGACGATCTTCGCGATCTGCGCCATCATCTTCTTGCTGAGCACGCCGCCGGTCGGGTTGTGCGGCGAGCACAGGATCAGCAAGCGCGACTTCGCCGTGATCTTGCGCTCGAGGTCGTTCAGGTCGAACGCGAAGTCGTTCTTCTCGTGCAGCTCGAGCGGCACCGGCACGGCGCCCGCGGCCTTGATCATCGACTCGTAGATCGGGAAGCCCGGGTTCGGATAGAGGACCTCGTGGCCCTCGCCGTAGTCGCACACCGACATGATCGTGTTGCCGATGAACGGCTTCGCGCCGCAACCGATGACGACGTCGTCGGCCTTGACCTGCACGCCGCGCGTCTTCGTGAACTCGACGGCGACGGCTTCGCGCAGCGGCATGATGCCGGCCGACGGCGTGTAGCCGGTCTTGCCCTGGACGATCGAGTCGATCGCCGCGATGCGCGCGTGGTCGGGCGGCGTGAAGTCGGGCTGCCCGATGCAGAACGACTTGATGCTCTTGCCTTCGGCGAGCAGCCGATTGACCTCGGCCAGGACGACGAACGCGTTTTCGGTGCCGAGAGCTTCGGTGCGCTTCGAAAGCGGGAGCACAGGACCTCCGGGGGTGCGGGCGTGCGGTGCGCCGATCCGGCGCAGGGGCGGGCGAATGTAACTCACCGGGGGTCCGGGCGGGAGGGGGCGGTCTTACCCCGACACGACGTCGAGACCTTGCGTGACCGTGTATCCCCACGGCAGCGCCGGGTCCGCGCAGACGGCCTGCAGCGTGAATCGGACTCCCGGAGGCACCACGCCGGGAGGAAGCGCCAAGGAGGCTTCGAACGAGCCGACCCCACCGGGCGGGCCGAACAGCGGCAGGACGTGGAACGACGCCAAGAGCGGGGCGATCTGGATCGCGCAGCCCGCGTTGAACGCCGCCGGCGCGGGCGCCAGCCCCTTCAACAGGATCGCGATGGATCCACCGACCGCGTCGTGGATGCCGAGGTCGATCGTCTCGCCGTCGCGGAAGCAGCCGCCGAGGCTCAGGCGCGGGACGCGCCCGCCGGTACCCGCGCAGCCGTGGCCGAAGCGGCCCGCCCGCCCGGGGCAGATCGCGTCGAGCAGTTCGACGTTCGAGCCCGCGTAATGGTGGTAGGCGATCTCGATCTCAGGATCCGCGTCGAAGTTCGCGACGGCGAAGCCGTTGACGTTCGCATTCGCGTCGAAGTCCTCGAACGGTGTCATCGCTCCGGTTCCGTCGCCGTGCGCGACGAGCAGCCGCGAGTGCTTCGTCACGAGGTCCGGATGCGCATCGCCGTCCGCGTCCGTCACGACGATTCCGTGGCACGGCGTCGGCACGACGAGATGCGCAGCGAGGTGCCACGATCCGCCTCGACCGAGGGTGTACGCGCGGACCGCGTGTTGAGCGACGAGTTGCCCGTCGGGCTGCAGGAACGCACCCTCGACGCCGAGCACGAGATCACGAACCGAGTTGTGGTCGAGGTCACCGGTCGCGAGGTCCCTCACGACGAACGGCGTCGGCACGTCGAAGCCGGTCGTGGCGAACGACCCGCCGCCGAGCCCTGCGACGACGTGCACGCGCGAGTCGGCGACTTGCTCGATGGCGACCAGATCGAGGATTCCATCCCCGGTGAGATCGGCGACGTCGAGGTCGG
Organism: Planctomycetota bacterium; assembly: GCA_016795255.1. Taxonomy (GTDB): domain Bacteria; phylum Planctomycetota; class B15-G4; order B15-G4; family JADJEK01; genus JADJEK01. The sequence continues at coordinate 368 of JAEUIB010000589.1, read as the reverse complement.
ACACCTTGAAACCGGCGGGAAGCGCGCAGGCTTGCCCGACCACGAGATTGCCGCCGACGTTCACGAACACGGCCAGGCCCGCCCCCGCGATCGCGGACGCCGCGGCGACATCGACGTCCCCGTCGCCGTCGAGATCGTCCGCCGCGAGAACATCGAGCAACCCGACCGACGCCGGAGCCGTCGTCGCTCGCGCGGCACCGAACTGCCCCCCACCGAGGTTCGGGCGCACTTCGATCGTGTTCGTCCCGAACGGCACGACGATGAGTTCCGGCCGCCCGTCGCCGCCGAGATCGCGCAGGATCAGTTGATACACCTGCGGCGGAGCGGCCGTCGAAACGTGCGTCCCGAAGTGCGCGTCGCCATCGTTG
>JAEUIB010000536.1 GCA_016795255.1 Planctomycetota bacterium | reverse complement strand
TGACATCCGTCAAGGAGCGTTCCGCCCGAATGGGCGATGTTGACCTCGGATCGCTCGGCCGTGAGCCGGCGCTCCGGAGGTTCTCATGCTCTCGCGCTCTCGGTGGACCGTCGGTCGGGTCCTGTTGATGACGACCATCCTCGGGTTCTCGGTGCTGCTGTTCGGCGGGTACACGATCTACGCCAGCAAGGCGCCGATCCCCGGCACCACCCGCTCCGATGCCGGAGCCGTGGTCTTCACCGGCTCCGACGTGATGGCCGGGCAGGCGATCTATCAAGAACACGGCCTGATGGACTGGGGCTCCGTGCTCGGGCACGGGACGTACTTCGGCCCGGACTTCACGGCCGAGATGCTGCATCGACGGGTGCAGCTGCTGCGCGACGAGTTGGCGCGCACTTTTGGGGCGGCCTCGTTCGCGGACCTGACCCAGGAGCGCAAGGACTCGACCGCCGCGGCGGTCGAACGTCTGATCAAGACGAATCGATACGACCCCGACACCGATCAACTGACGGTCGGAGACGCCGACGTCGCCGCATTCGCGACGCTGCGTGACGAAGTGAAAGAGCGCTTCACGCACGGCGAGGACGCGCGCGGACTGCAGCGCGACGTGCTGTCGAAGAGCGCGTCGGCGTCGTCGGTCGACGAAGCCGCCCATCGCCTGACCGCGTTTTTCTGGTGGACGTCGTGGCTCGCGGGCGCGACGCGCCACGGCGACGACAAGACGTACACGAACAATTGGCCGTTCGATCCGGACGCCGGCAACGTCAGCTCGACGAGCGCGATGCTGTGGAGCGCGGTGTCGGTCGGTCTGCTGCTGCTGTTCCTGCCGCTGGTGATCCTCGCGTACGCCCGCGGTAAGTATCGAATGGAGGACGCGTACGCGGAGGGCGCGTTCCCGAAGCAGGAGCTGTCGTGGTTGCCCGTGTATCCGAGCCAGCGAAAGACGCTGAAGTACTTCGTGACGGCCGGCGCGTTGTTCCTGCTGCAGGCAATGCTCGGCGGCTACCTCGCGCACGGCTACGTCGAAGGCAACAGCTTCTATGGAATCGACCTGTCGACCGTGCTGCCGTTCAACGTCGCGAAGACCTGGCACCTGCAGCTCGCGGTGTTCTGGATCGCGACCTGCTGGCTCGGCCTCGGCATCTACGTCGCGCCGCTGATCGGCGGTCGTGAGCCGAAGCACCAAGGCTTGCTCGTCGACGTGCTGTGGGGCGCGCTGGTCGTCGTCGCGCTCGGCTCGCTTGCCGGCGAGTGGCTCGGCGTGCACGGGATGCTCGGTTCGGCGTGGTGGCTGCTCGGACATTGCGGCTGGGAGATCATCGAGCTCGGCATGATCTGGAAGGCGTTGCTCGCCGTCGGCTTCGGCCTGTGGTTGTTCATCGTCGTCCGCGCGGTCAAGGACGCGCTGAACGCCGATCACGAGCGCAAGGAACTCGTGCGGCTGTTCGTGATCAGCGCGGTGTCGATCCCGGCGATGTTCGCGGCGTCGTTCCTGATCACGCCCGGCACGCACCTGACGATGGCCGACTACTGGCGCTGGTGGATCATCCACCTGTGGGTCGAGGGCATGTTCGAGGTGTTCACGGTCGTCGTCGCGGCGATCCTGTTCGTCAACATGGGTCTCGTCACGCGGATCTCCGCCGCGCGTGCGCTGAAGTTCCAGCTCATCATCCTGCTCGGCTCGGGATTGATCGGGACCGGCCATCACTACTACTGGATCGGCGCCGACGACTTCTGGATCTCGATGGGCAGCGTGTTCAGCGGTCTCGAGGTCATCCCGCTGACGCTGCTCGCGGTCGAGGCCGTCGACCAATGGCGCACGATGAAGGCGGCCGGCGCGGACTTTCCGTACAAGCTCACGTTCGCGTTCCTGATCGCCGTCGCGTTCTGGAACATGTTCGGCGCGGGCGTGCTCGGGTTCCTGATCAACCTCCCGATCGTGAACTACTACGAGCACGGTTCGTTCCTGACCGCGAACCATGGGCACGGCGCATTGATGGGCGTGTTCGGCATGCTGGCGCTGGCGCTCGCGCTGTACTGCGTGCGCAACGTCGTCACCGAACGCGGCTTCGCGACGAAGCTGTTCCGGCTGTCATTCTGGGGCCTGAACGTCGGCCTGATGGGCATGATCGTGATCACGCTGACGCCGATCGGGATCATGCAGCTCGTCGAGTCGGCGAACCACGGCTTCTGGTCCGCGCGGACGCTCGAGTTCTATCGCGACCCGACGGTCCACACGCTGCTGTGGCTGCGCATCCTGCCGGACATGGTGTTCATCGGCCTCGGCGTCGTGCCGATGCTGGCCGGCCTCGCGTGGTCGCTGCGCCATCTGCGCCCGGCGACGCCGATCGAAGAGCCCGTCCGTCGCGAACTCCGCAAGCTCGCGCCTCCGGTCGCCGTGAGGACGTGAATCGCACCGAGCGATGCGCGCCCTCGACACGGTGACCGAGGTGCGGTGACGAGAGCATGAGCGAGAGAGCAAGCTTCCCCTTCCCCCCGCCTCGTCGTCGGGTCGGGAAGGGGAAGCCCTTCGTCCGGAACAGGGGCCGGATCAGGCCGTGCGGACGACTCGCGTCAGCGCCGCGAAGCCGACGAGGTAGATCACGGCGGCCGCGACGAACACGACCGTGAAGCCGACCGCCATGCTGGCGACGATGCACGCGAGCGACGCGAACACCGACGAGAAGCCGTTGATCGCCCACGCCCACGGGACGAGTTGCGGCGACGTCGATTCGAGCGCTCGGACTCCGGTCGGGAACGGCATGCCGAGCGCGATCCCGATCGGCGCCAGCAACAGCACGACCGCGAGCACGCGGACGCCGAAGCCGAGCCCGAGCAGCATCGGCGGCAACACGTTCATGCCGATCGCCGTCACGACGATCAGCACGGCGACCGCGAGGCCGAGCCGCATCAGCGTCTTCGGGCAGCGCGCGTCGAGCTTCGCCGCGAGGAACGACCCGATGCCGGCGAAGCCGAGCAGCGAGCTCAGCACGACCGACAGCGCGTACGTCGGATGCCCGAGCACGATGACGACCTTCTGCATCAGCACGATCTCGATGCACATGAAGCCGACGCCGAGCGCGGCGAAGTACGTGAGGATCCGTCCCTTGTGCGGCGACTGGATGCCCTTCTTCGCCAGCGCGCGCAGCGGCAGCAGGATCAGCGCCACGCCGAGCAGCACGATCTGCGCCAGCGACGACAGCAGGATCATGTGCCCGACCGGGTACTCGGGGTGGAACGCCTTGTCCTCGCTCGACTCGACGCCGTCGCGGCCGTGCTTCGACCACAGTCCGGAATAACGGTAGTAGTTGAAGAAGAACGGCGTGTCGTCGGTGCACGGCGACACGTCGTAGGGATAGTCGGCGAGGAAGCGTTCCTTCTCGGCCGGCGTCGCGCGCAGCAGGTGGAAGAAGATGTCGCGCGTCTTCAGGAACGGCTCGGAGTTCGTCCGCAGGTACGCGATCATCTCGCCCGCGCGCGGCGCCAGCGCGTCCCGCAGCGACGGCGGCGTCGGTGGCGCGGGTGTGCCCGCGAGCCCGGACGCCTCGGCCAACGTCGCATGACGCAGCGCGGCGACGGCGCCGTCGACGTCGGCAGGCGCCGCGTTCGGTGCTTGCGCGTTCACGAACAGTCGCAGCGCGCTCTCGACGTCGCCCGGCAACGGCAGCAGGTCCTTGCCGGGCTCGAACAACGGGTCGAACACGAAACCGCGAAAGCCCTCGGCGACGGCGAAGCGGTGCAGGTCGTCGATCTCGGCGCGCGTGAACGGTCCGCGCTTGATCATCGTCGACGCCCAGCTCGAGCCCTGGAACACCGCGAGGTGCGACGAGGGATCGTCGATCCCGAGTTCCGTCAGCGCCGTGATCGCGATGTTCGCGAGGCGCAGCGTCTCGCGCGGCCGCTTCGGCCAACTCAGGATGTAGCGTGAGTAGGTGACGATCCCGCCGTCCTTCAGGTGCTCGTAGAACTCCTTGACGGCGTCGACGGTGTAAAGATAACTCTCGGACAACGTATAGGCGCCGGTCGACAACGCCGTGAACGAGTCCACGCCGCTCATCTGGATCAGGTCGTAGCGCCGGTCCGAGTTGCGCATGAACGACCGGCCCTCGCTGTTCACGAGGTGGATCTTGTCCGAGTACGGGTGAGCGCCGGGCCGGAACAGTCCGCCGAGGTAGTCGTCGTACTCCTCGGTCACCATGCGGATCATCGCGCGGTTGATCTCGGCGGCGTCCACGCGGCTCGCGCCGTGCGCCAGCGCGACCATGACGTCGACGCCGCCGCCGACGCCGATCACGAGGACTTCGGGGTCCTTGCCGCCGCGCGCCGCGAACGCGCGATATCCCGACGCCGCCTGCGTGTCGTCGAGGAACTTGAACCGCGCGATGTCGGCCGCGTCCTTGAACATCTGCGTCGGCGCGGTGCCGTCCTGCGCGACCGCGCGCAGATCGAGCTTCATCTCGTCCAGCGCGCCGAAGTTGCCGCCCATGATCGGCGGCCCGTTCTCGATGTTCGTGCTGACCTGGACCTCGGCGGTCGCGCTCGGCAAGCGCATGTCGAGGTGCGTGCCGGCGAGGTCGTTGATCTCCTTGTCGGTCGCGAACGGCACGTCGATCTCGTACGCCGGCAAGCCGAGCGGTCGACCGAGCCCGGTCACGCTGGCCGCGAACACGCACGTCGCGAGCACCGGCACCGCGAACTTGCGCACGAGGCCGGGGACGCCGCTCGCGAACGCGAGAGCACCGAGCGCGCCGAACGCACCCGCGAGCACGACCGTCGGCGCGCCGCCGAACGCGTCGAGCAGCGCGACGCTGGCCGCGCCACCCGCGGCCGAGCCGACGAGGTCGGCGAAGTAGATCTTGTTCGCGTGCGCCGCGAACCGCGTCAAGGCCAGCCCGACCGCGTAGCCGCCGAGGAACAGCGGGATCGTGATCAATCCGTACAACAGCAGCAGCGCGCCGAGGTTCGACGGCTCGCTCCACAGCTTCAGCGTGTTGACGCGCAACTGCGTCGCGAGCAGCAACGTCACGACGACGGCGATGCCGTACCACAGCGCCGCGCGAGCGACCGGCTTCGACGGCGCGTCGTGCTTCAGGCCTTCCGCGCGCGCCGTCAGGAACGAGCCCGCGGCGCCGAAGCCGAGCAGCGCGATCGACACCACCATGTAGGTGAAGTGGTGCCACATCATGATCGCGAACACGCGAGTGAGCGCGACTTGGAACAGGATGATCGAACCGGCCAGGACGAAGATCCCGGCGTACGCGGAGAACGGAGGCATCAGCGTGTCGCCGCCCGGCGCGCCGCGGTCTTCAGCCGCGCTTCGATCTCGTCCTTGCGCGCGTCGAGCACGCGGCGGCGGATCTCCGCGGGATCCCAGACGAACGTGTCCTCGGGCAGGTCCGGAGCCGCCTTCGCGATCGCGTCCTGGACGATCAAGCCGAGCGCGATCGTGCCGTCGAACTTCGTATGCAGAAGATCGTCGTCGAGCAGTCGATGGATCGCGCCGCTTTCGTACTTCGCGCCGCGGACGTCGAACGCCTCGTTCGCGCGCAGCCGCTCGAGGAACTGCGCCAGCGGCACGATCGTCACGTTCTTGCGGCCCTTGGCCCAGTCGCGCAACCGCGTGTTCAAGCGGTCGAGCGTCGCGAGATCCGGCACCTGGATCGGGAAGATCATCGGCCCGCCGATCACGCCCTTGCCCTTCAGCGCCGGATGCATGTCGGGGAAGTCACCGACGATCACCGGGCACTCGAAGTCTTCGAGCAGGCGCAAGCCGTCCTCGAGCAACTCGAGCCGCGCGGACTCCGGCAACACCGCGCCGTATCCGAACCAGAACAGGAAGTCGACGCCGATCACAAGCGTCGGCTTCGCCGCCAGCGCCGCGTCGACGTACGCGGTGCCGAACGCGCGCGGCTCGCGGAAGAACAACGACGACGACCGCCGCAGCGGCGCGTTCATCGGTGCGGTCGTCCCCGCGCGCACGACGTCGGCGAACGTGATCATCGCGTTCGTCTCGTTCGGCAGCAGGAACCCGTCGGTCACCGAAGCGCCGAGCACCGCGACGCGGTCGAACAACGCGGGCGCCGTCGAGGGAGCGGCGGGCCGCGCCG
>JAEUIB010000534.1 GCA_016795255.1 Planctomycetota bacterium | reverse complement strand
GACGCGTCGTGGGAGCTCGACGTGTTCGGGCGCATCCGACGCTCGGTCGAATCGGCGAACGCCTCGCTCGCGGCGACGATCGAGGACGAGCGCGATCTGCGCGTCGTGCTGCTCGCCGACGTCGCCGCGCTGTACTTCGAGATCCGGACGCTCGATCGCCGGATCGCGTTGGCGACGCAGAATGCGGACAGCCAGAACAGCACGCTCGGACTCACGCAGCGCCGGCTCGACGTCGGCATGGCGCCGTCGCTCGACGTCGCGCAGGCCGAGGCGAACCTCGCCGCGACGCGCTCCGAGATCCCCGCGTTGACGGAGTTGCGCGAGCTGGCGCGGTTCGAACTCGCGGTGCTGCTCGGGCAAGAACCCGCGAAGCTGCGCGACTGCAGTCACGACGAGTTCGCGCCGCTGCTCGCTCCGGACGCGCTCGCCGTGCCGCCGCCCGCCGAACTGCTGCGCCGCCGCCCCGACGTCCGCGCGGCCGAACGCCGCGTCGCCGCGCAGGTCGCGCGCATCGGCGTCGCCGAGGCCGACCTCTATCCGCGCTTCTCGCTGACCGGTTCGTACGGCTACGAGTCGACCGACGGTTCGCGGACGCTGACGTCGGACAGCCGCACGTTCGCGATCGGTCCGTCGTTCCGCTGGAACCTGTTCGACGGCGGCCGCATCCGCAACGCGATCGCCGCCGAGCGCGCGTTCGCCGAAGAAGCGACCGCGCAGTACGAGAACGTCGTGCTCCGCGCGTTGGCCGAGAGCGAATCGGCGCTCGCGTCGGTCGAGTGGGAACGCCGGCGGATGGCCGAGCTCGACACCGCCGCGGCCGCGGCGGCCCGCGCCGTCGACGCCGTCCGCACGCTCTACGAGGGCGGCCTCACGGATTTCCAGAACGTGCTCGACGCCGAACGGACGCTGTTCCAAGCCCAGGATCGCCACGCGGCGAGCCAGGGCCGCGTCGCGCAGAACCTCGTGCGGCTGTATCGCGCGCTCGGCGGCGGCTGGTCGCCGTCGGCCGCGGACGCCGCACCTTCCGAACCCCTGTCGACGGTGGACACCCCATGATCGATCCGATCACCCGCCTGCGCGTCACATCGACGATCGCGCTGTGCCTCGCTCTGGCCGGCTGCGACGAACCGCAGAACGCGTACGTCCCGCCGCCTCCGCCCGTGGTCACCGTCGCGAAGCCGGTGAAGCGCACGATCGACGACGCGCTCGAACTGACCGGGTTCACGCGCGGCGCCGAGGCCGTCGAGATCCGCGCGCGCGTGAAGGGCTTCATCGAACGCAAGCTCGTCCAGGGCGGCGAGCGCGTGAATCCCGGCGACCTGCTGTTCACGATCGATCCGCGGACGTTCGAAGCCATGGTGCGCCAGGCCGAGGCCGAAGTCGCCGCTGCGAAAGCGTCGCTGCAGCTCGCCGAAGTCACCGTCGCGCGCATGCAGAAGGCGCGCGAGAGCAACGCCGTGTCGGCGCAGGATCTCGACAAGGCCGTCGCCGAGCGCGACGCGGCGACCGCGCAGGTCGCGCTCGCCGAAGCCGGCTTGCAGAGCGCGCGCCTCGACCTCGAGTTCACGCAGGTCCGCTCGCCGATCTCGGGACGCGTGAGCTTGAAGACGATCGACGTCGGCCAACTCGTCGGCGCGAACGACGCGACGCTGCTCGCGACCGTCGTCCGCGAGGACAAGATCTACGTCAACTACCGCGTCGACGAGCGGCAGGTCATCCACCTGCGGCGCGCGAACCAGAACAAGCGTCCGGGCGAGGACGGCCGGCCGTCGCTGCCGGTGTTCGTCGCGCTGAACGGCGACTCGGAGTACGCGCATCGCGGCACGTTCCGCAACGCCGACAACACCGTCGACCCGACGACGGGCACGCTCGGCGTCGAGGCCGAGTTCGACAACACGAACGGCGACCTGCTGCCCGGATACTTCGTGCGCGTCCGCGCGCTGCTCGGCGAACGCGAAGCTCTGATGGTGCCCGACGTCGCGGTCATGACCGACCAGACCGGCCGCTTCGTGTACGTCGTCGACGCGCAAGGCATCGCGCAGCGGCGCGACGTCGTCATCGGCCCGGTCCTCGATCGCCAGCGCGCGATCGAGCGCGGCTTGAACGCGGACGACGACGTCGTCGTGAACGGCATCATGCGGGTTCGCCCGGGATCGCCCGTCGTCGCGAAGCCGGCCGACGGGAGCCCGCGATGAACGGGCGGTTCTTCATCGAGCGCCCCGTGTTCGCCGGGGTGCTGTCGATCCTGCTCGTGCTGATGGGCGGCGTGGCGTGGTTCCGCCTGCCGGTCGAGCAGTATCCCGAGCTCGCTCCACCGGTCGTGCGCGTCGAGGCGTTCTATCCCGGCGCCAGCGCGCAGACGATCGCCGACACGATCGCCGCGCCGATCGAACAACAGGTGAACGGCGTCGACGGGATGATCTACATGACGAGCACGAGCGCCGACGGACGCTACGCGCTCGACGTCTCGTTCGAGAAGGGGACGGACCCCGACCTCGCGGCGGTGAAGGTCCAGAACCGCGTCAACGCGGCCGAACCGCGACTGCCCGAGGAAGTGCGGCGCCAGGGCATCACCGCGAAGAAGCAGTCCACGTCGTTCGTCGGCGTGATCGCCGTGTGGTCGGAAGACGGTCGCTACGACGACCTGTTCCTGTCCAACTACATCTCGATCGCGATGAAGGACGAGGTCGCGCGCATCCCCGGCGTCGGCGGCGTGAACGTGCTGCCGGCGAAGGACTACGGCATGCGCGTCTGGCTCGATCCGGATGCGCTGCGCGCGCGTGGCCTGACGATGACCGACGTCAACGCGGCGATCCGCGAGCAGAACGTCCAGGTCGCGGCGGGCGTCGTCGGTCGCCAACCGGCGCCGGTCGGCACCGACTTCGAGCTGATCGTCAGCACCGAAGGCCGCTTGAAGACGCCCGAGCAGTTCGCCGAAGTCATCGTCAAGCGCGACGCGCAAGGCGGCGTCGTCCGCGTGAAGGACGTCGGCCGCGTCGAGCTCGGGTCGCAGGACTACACGACGATCGCGCGCTTCAACGGCAAGTCGGCCGCGGTGCTGATCGCGTACCAGTTGCCCGGCGCGAACCTCGTCGAGGTCGCGAGCGCGCTCGACGCCAAGTTGACCGAGCTGAAGAAGGCGTTCCCCGACGGACTGTCCGCGCGCTTCTTCTACGACGCGTCGATGTTCATCCGCGCGTCGCTGACCGCGGTGCAGACGACGCTGCTCGAAGCGTTCGCGCTGGTGTTCGCCGTCGTGCTGCTGTTCTTGCAGAGTCTGCGCTCGACGATCATCCCCGCGATCACGATCCCGGTCGCGCTGATCGGCACGTTCCTGCTGATGGCGTTGTTCGGCTACTCCGTGAACATGCTGACGATGTTCGGGCTCGTGCTCGCGATCGGCATCGTCGTCGACGACGCGATCGTCGTCGTCGAGAACGTCGAGCGCAACCTCGCGCGCGGTGGCGTTTCGCCGAAGGACGCGACGCTGCGCTCGATGGCCGAGATCGTGTCGCCGGTCATCGCGATCACGCTCGTGCTGATGTCGGTGTTCCTGCCGACGACCGCGCTGCCCGGCATCACCGGCGAGATGTACCGCCAGTTCGCGCTGACGATCGCGGCCAGCACGGCGCTGTCGGCGCTGAACGCGCTGACGCTGAGCCCGGCGTTGTGCGCGCTGCTGCTGCGGTCGCACGAGCACGGCAGGAAGGGCTTCATCCTGTTCCGGCCGCTGGCGTGGTTCGGCGCGGCGTTCAATTGGCTGTTCGCGCACGTGACGAACCTCTACGGCTGGATCTCGCGCGGCAGCATCAAGGCGTGGCCGATCTCGCTGCTGTTGTTCCTCGGCGTGCTGTGGTTCACCGCGCAGTCGTACCGCAAGGTCCCGACCGGCTTCGTGCCGAACGAAGACCTCGGCTTCGTCGTCGTCGGCGTGCAGATGCCCGACGGCGCGTCGATCGAGCGCACGCAGCAGGTCGTCGGCCGCGTGCAGCAGCTCGTGTCCGCGGTCGACGGCGTCAAGGACGTCACGTCGCTCGCGGGGTTCTCGGTCATCGACGGTCAGGGTCCGACGTTCGGCAACGCGTGGGTCGTGCTCGATCCGTGGGAAGAGCGCACGAAGACCGGGCGCCACGTCGACGCGATCATGAACGACATCCGCGCGCAGGTCGCGCCGATCGAGGAAGCGATGTTCCTCGTGTTCAGCTTGCCCGCGATCAACGGGCTCGGGAACACGTCGGGCTACGACCTGCGCATCCTCGACAAGACGTCGCTCGGCCGTGACGCGCTGGCGCAGTCGGTGAACTCGGTGCTGGAGGCGGCGAACACGCAGTCGAAGCTGCTGGTGTCGTTCTCGAGCTACCGCGCAGGCACGCCGCAGGTCTGGCTCGACATCGACCGCGAGAAGGCGATCAAGCTCGACGTCCCGCTGCAGACGATCTTCGAGACGCTGCAGACCGCGCTCGGCTCGCAGTACGTCAACGACTTCAACTTGTTCGACCGCGTGTACCAGGTGCAGACGCAGGCCGACGCGCGCTTCCGCATCGAGCCGCAGACGATCGAGCGCCTCGAAGTCCGCACGCGCACCGGCGCGATGGTGCCGCTCGGCACGCTGCTCGACGTCAAGGACACGATCGGGCCCGAACGCGTGACGCGCTACAACCTCTATCCCGCGGCGATCGTGAACGGCATCCCCGCGCCCGGCACGAGCTCGGGCGAGACGCTCGCGATCATGGAAGGGATCATGGCCGAGCGGCTCCCGCGCGGCATCGGCTTCGACTGGTCGACGATGTCGTTCCAGGAGAAGCGCGCCGAAGGTCAAGGGACGCTCGTGTTCGCGCTCGCGTTGCTGCTCGTCTACTTGATCCTCGCCGCGCAGTACGAGAGCTGGCTGCTGCCGCTCGCGGTCGTGCTGTCGATCCCGCTCGTCATCGTCGGTGCGATGGTCGCGCTGCAGGTGCGAGGGCTCGACAACAACGTGTTCACGCAGATCGGACTCGTGCTGCTGGTCGGGCTCGGCGCGAAGAACGCGATCCTGATCGTCGAGTTCGCGCGCGCGAACCGCGCCGCCGGACAGTCGATCGTCGACGCCGCGGTCGACGCGGCCCACACGCGCTTCCGTCCGATCTTGATGACGTCGCTGGCGTTCATCCTGGGCGTGGTGCCGCTGGTCACCTCGAAGGGGGCCGGCTCCGAAATGCGGTTCTCGCTCGGCGTGGCCGTGCTGGCCGGCATGATCGGCGTGACCTTCTTCGGGCTGTTCTTCACGCCGGTGTTTTACTACGTGATCCGCTGGCTGACCGCCCGTGAAGATCGCCGGCACATCGCGCGGCACAAGAAGATTGAAACGCCGCCGAGCCCAGCGCCGCCGGCAGATGGAGCGGTTAGCGGCTAGTTTCAAGTCGGCCGCCGTAGGCGACAGTAATCCGACCGCCGTGG
>JAEUIB010000525.1 GCA_016795255.1 Planctomycetota bacterium | reverse complement strand
AGCTCGTGTTCCACCACGACGGCATCAACTACGCCGGCCGCGCGGCCGACGCGAAGGTCGCGCTGAAGCACTACGAGCTCGACGCGAAGAAGCAGGCCAAGTCGCTCGAGATCGGCTTCCCGAAGAACAAGGACGCCGACGGCTACCTGTTCACGATCCGCTTCGGACCGAACGAGTTGATCGCGCCGTTCACGACGGCGAAGGCGAAGACGATCAAGGGCAAGTTCAAGGACACCGCGACCGAGTTCACGTTCCTCGAACGCGCCGACCTCGAGGCGCTGGCGAAGACCGCTGCCGCGCAGCAGATCCAGGTCGCGAAGGCCGACGCGAAGAAGGGCAAGATCGTCCGCGACGTGATGCTGAACGGCGGCGACGAGCCGAAGCTGACGTTCCTGAAGGCCGGCGAGACCACGAGCCTCGCGTTCGTGAAGGGTCAGTCGCGCGACGCGGCGAAGCCCGGCAAAACGATGACCGCGGCGTTCGAGTCGTCGAAGGACGGGTCGTTCCTCGTCATCGGCATCGGCGCGAAGGAATACGTGTTCCCGACCACCGAAGACCTGATGAAGGACGACTGATCCGCGAGCGGCGACCCGCGGACCGGATCAACCGTGCAAGCGGAGTTCGCGGATCTCGTGCGGCTCCAGCGTCACGCGGCGGCCGTCGTCGGACAGCACGACCGGTCGGCCCGCGTCGATCCCGAGCAGCTTGCCGACGATCGAACTGCGTCCCTCGATCGGGACCGTCAACAACGCGCGCACGCGCTGACCGACGAAGCGCTCGACGTGCCGCGGCGTCGACAGCAGCCGGTGATTACCGGGCGACTCGAACTCGATCTCGTAGTCGGTCGGGTCGAGACCGCGTGTCGTCAGCTCCTGATGCAGCCCGCGCACGAGTTCGACCAGCAGATCGGCGTCGACGACTCCTGGATCCCGATCGACGACGAAGCGCGCGCGGCCGCCGGGATGCAGCGAGTGCTCGAGGAGTTCGCAGCCTTGCGCCGCGACGACGCTGCGCGCCGCATCGAGCACGGTCGTCGTCGGCATCGGCGGCGCCGGCTTCTTGTCCTTCTTGCGGATGCGCTGTTCGCGCGGCGGATGATGATCGTGGACGTCCTCGTCGTCGTGTCGCATGCGCGGGACGGTAGCAAACCCTTGCGCGTCCGCTCCGCAGGCCACCGAGGACGGGAACGTGATTCCGACGGATCGATCCACGCGCTCCGCCGACGCGGACCGTCCGAGCGCCTCCGACGACGCGGTCAGCCGATGCGTTCGATCGTGAACGAGCCGACCGGAGGCGACGACTTCTTGAAGTACTTGTTCCGCAGGCGCCGAACGACCCCGCTCGATTCCGCGTCGTCGGACTCGAACGACTTGCCGCGGTCCGTCCCCGCATCCCACGGGCGCAGCGGAACCTCGATCTGCTCCTTCCAGGCATCGCCGTCCCGCAACGGCAGGCGCGACACACCGACGAACCAATCCGGACTCGGCGCGAGCATCGAGACCAGCGTCAGGAACGGGAAGTCGGCTTGCGCCGTGAACACGATCGACGTCGAGCCGGGCGACGCCAGTCCGGTTCCGAGCAGGACCTGATCCGCGCGACCTTGCGCGATCCGCGCCTCGACCCGTTCGACGAGCGGATAGGGATCGCCGTCCTCGGCCATGGCTTCGATCCCGAACGACGCTCGCCCGCGATTGCGCCAGAAGCGCGTGTTGGCGCGATGCGTCGCCCCCACCAGCGCCGAGTAGTGCCCGCCCGCGGGGAACGCGCCGGGATGCGTGACGTCCGACCAGGTCGACGCGAACGTGACGCGGTAGACGGCGGTCGTGGACGAGGGATCGAACGTCGCGGCGGGATTCGAGCGGGACGACGACGCCGAGATGGCGGCGACGGCAGCGACCAAGAACGGCACGGCGAACATGCGCTTCGACATCGGGATCTCCTGGCGGCGCGGCGGGGACGAGACGTTCGACCGAGGACGCGGGCGCCGCGGCTTCGATGCGCATGACCTGCTGGGGTGTCGCGGTGGCGGCGCGTGGGAACGCGTTCGTCCGAACCCCTCGCCCGCCGACGAGTTCGGCCCCGGTCCCGAGGCAGCGCCACGCTCGTAGGTCGTCGCCCTTAAACCCGTTGTGTCGAATCCCGTCCGCCTCCGCGACGCTTCGCCGCCGACGCGGGCCTTCCTTCTGCCCAAATCGCGTGTCAAAATCGGCCGTTTCCTCGATGCCCCTCATTTGCACAGGAACCGACACGCCATGACGCGCAACGCCGCGATCGAGTCTTGGGTCAAGGAGATGGCCGCCGTCACGCAGCCCGACCGCATCCACTGGTGCGACGGGTCGCAGGCCGAGTACGACGCGCTCGTCCAGTTGATGCTGAAGGACGGGACCCTGATCGAGCTCGATCAGCAGAAGTGGCCGAACTGCTACCTGCACCGCTCGCACTCGAGCGACGTCGCGCGCGTCGAGCACCTGACGTTCATCTGCTCGGACACGAAGGACGACGCCGGCCCGACGAACAACTGGATGTCGCCGGCCGACGCGAAGGCCAAGGTGTGGCCGCTGTTCTCCGGCTGCATGAAGGGCCGGACGATGTACGTGATCCCGTACTTGATGGGTCCGGCCTCGTCGCGGCTGTCGAAGGTCGGCGTCGAGATCACCGACTCGCCGTACGTCGTCGCCAACATGCGCACGATGACGCGCATGGGCAACGTCGCGCTCGAGCACCTCGGCTCCGCGACCGAGTTCTGCAAGGGCCTGCACTCGATCGGCGAATTGAACCCCGAGAAGCGCTTCATCTGCCATTTCCCGAAGTCGCGCGAGATCTGGTCGATCGGCTCGGGCTACGGCGGCAACGCGCTGCTCGGC
>JAEUIB010000497.1 GCA_016795255.1 Planctomycetota bacterium | reverse complement strand
CGAGGGAGAACTTCGGGTCGCGCTTCGCGCTCCGCCGTGGCGATTGAAGGCGTCGGTAGATGACGGGGACGGAGGCGCCTCCGTCCCCGTCATGTGCCCCTGACCGGACGCTTTTGCCGGTGGCGTGGGAGTTCGGTCTATGTCTCGTCCCTCTCGTCCCCCTCGCCTCTCGGTCGCGCTATCCTCTGCGCGTCATCCACTCTTCGGCCGATGGGATCCCACTCGTGATGAAGACGTTCCTCAAGTCGATCGCTGCTGCGTTGCTGGCGTTGCCCGGTTGTTCGCGCTTCTTCGAGACCAAAGTGACGGAGGATCCCGCGATGAAGGACCAATCGATGCACTCGATCGCGTTCAAGACGCTCGAGGGGCAGGACGCTTCGTTCGCCGACTGGAAGGGCAAGGTGGTGCTCGTCGTCAACGTCGCGAGCGAGTGCGGGTACACGCCGCAGTACGAAGGACTCGAGAAGCTGTGGAAGGAGAAGGGGTCGAGCGGGCTCGTCGTCGTCGGGTTCCCTAGCAACGAGTTCGGAGGGCAGGAGCCCGGGACCGCCGCGGACATCCGGACGTTCTGCACGCAGCGCTTCGGCGTGACGTTCCCGCTGGCCGAGAAGTGCGAGACGAAGGCCGGGCCGGGCCAATCGCCGGTCTACAAGATGCTCGGTGGCGCGACCGGTTCTCTGCCGGGCTGGAACTTCTGCAAGTACCTCGTCGGCAAGGACGGCAAAGTCGTCGGCTTCTGGAACAGCAAGGCGGCGCCGGACTCGGCCGAACTGCGGGCCGCGATCGACAAGGCGCTCGCCTCGTGAGGCGCGACGGGGTGTAGCATCGCGGCCCACTTCGGAGGGCACCCGATGTTCCGCTCGTTCGTGCGCGGTTCCGCGCTCGCATGCGCTTTCGCTGCGATCGCCGTGGCCGATGAACCCAAGCAGCGCGCTCCGTCGCCCGAGGCGAAGGGCGAGGTCTACGAGGCGAAGGCCGCCGACGGTCTCGCGTACCAGTACTTCGTGCCGAAGGACTACGACAAGCAGAAGGGCACGAACCTCGTGTTCATCCTGCATGGGTCGAACCTCGATCGGCGCTGGGGGTTCGCGAACCATCCCGCCGGCGAGTTCTGTGCGCAGGACATCGTCGTCTGCCCCGACGGCACGCGCGCGAACGCTTCGGGCACGTTCAACTTCATGCAGGCCGACAAGGACACCGGCCGCCTGCACGCGTTGCATCTCGAGCTGCGGAAGGTCTTCAACGTCAAAGAGACCTACGTGTACGGCCACAGCCAGGGGTCGTTCTTCGCGCAGTACTACGCGGGTCAGTACCCGGACTTCGTGAACGGCGTCGTCGGCCAGGCGAGCGGGACGTGGATCGGCACGACGCTGTCGAAGAAGCACCATCACATCGCGATCGCGCTGATGCACGGCACCGCGGATCCGGTGGTGCCGTACGGACAGAGCGTCGCGGCGATCGCCGAGTACGTGAAGGCCGACTATCCGAACTGCCGGCTGCGCTCGCTGATCGGGTGGAACCACTGGCCCGACTGGAACCAAGCGCAGCAGCAGATCTGGTACTGCGTCGGCACGGCGTCGAAGGACTCGGTGCGCGCCGAAGCCGCGTTCGACGCATTGATGGACGTGAAGGACGGCGCCGACGAGGTCGCGCGCTACTTCGTCGCGCGCCGCGTGCTCGGCGAGACGTTCTGCACGCCCGCGCACAAAGAGAAGGCACGCGCCGTGATCGCCCGCGTCGAACGGCTCGCCGGCGCGCACGTCGCCGCGCTCGAGAAGGCCGCGAAGGACAAGAGCGCGTGGAAGCTCGAATCGGCTCCGGCGTGGATCGGCCATTCCCGCCGGTTCCTGCGCGAGTACCAGGGCGTCCCCGCGTGCGAGACGTATCGGAAGTCGCTCGCCGATCGCGTGGAGGAACACGTCGGCCAAGCGCAGCGCGCGTGGCAGGAGTACCAGAAGTTCCTCGAGAAGGACCCGCAGCGCGCGTTCGCCGAAGGCATCGATCTGGTCGCGAAGGCGTTCCTCGCCGACGGCTACGTCAACGAGGAGTTCCTGACCGCTCTGAAGGGCATGAAGGGCGACGCGAAGAAGCTGAAGATCCCCGCGACGACGCTGAAGCTCTACGACAAGGCGATCCCGCCCTACGAGCAGGCGCTGAAGAAGGGCGACGACGAGTTCGAGAAGGTCGAGAAGTCCGCCGGAGCGTGACCGACCTCAGCCCCTCGTCGCGACGAACAGCATGCGCGGACTCGAGTCCGCATCGAACGCGCTGCCCGCGTAATCGCCGTACGTGCGGATCTCGGTGAAGCCCGCGTCGCAGAGCCACGCCGTGCCTTCGGCGAGGTCGACGATGCGCACGCTCTCGAAGCGTCGTTCGACGCGGCCGGTGCCGTCGTGTTCCTCGACGTGTTTCTCCAGGCGCTTCGTCGCGGCGTCGTAGCGGCGGGTCTCGCGCACGACCGAGCGCTCGAGCTTCGTCTCCGACGCCGCCACCAGGTTGCGGACGATCAGCGGACCGTTGAACAAATCGAGCACGTACGGATGCCCGGGTTCCAGCGTGCGCGCGACCTCGCGCAGGACGGCGCGGTTGTCGTCGTCGGCTTGGAAGTACCCGAACGCCGTGAACATCTGCACGCAGCCGCGGAACGCGCGGTCGCGGAACGGCAGCGACCGCATCGACGCCCTCGTGAATCGCGCCGGCCGGGCGTCGGACGCGAAGCGGGCCCGCGCGTGCCGCAGGAGATCGGCCGACAAGTCGAGCCCGACGACGGAGAACCCCCGGCGCGCCAGCGCGATCCCGTGCCTGCCGGCCCCGCAACAGAGGTCCAGCAGGCGTCCCCCCGGCTCGAACAGCCGCCGGTCGGCCATCCAGGCGACCGTCGCCTCGGCCTCGGCGTCGGTCCGGTGCTGGTAACGCGTCAGGTAACTCGCGTCGAACGCGCGGACGAACCACGGCTGGGGGTCGGAATCGGCCACGGCATCCTCGACGGGCTGGGAAATCTCCCTCCCATCTGAAAAAGCACGGAACCTGGGCGCCAGCGACTGCAACTTTCTTCCACCAGGATCGCGTGACCCCGAGCTTCATTGAAAAAGGTTTGCGATCCTGGCGGTTGCGGGGCACAACCCAGGCGGGCGCGAGCGGTTCTTCGGAACCGGTCCTCGCGCCCGCGGTGTCGAGACCCGTCTCGACGCGGTGCCCGGTTCAACCCTTGGATGGCTGGCCTTGGATGGTTGGCCTTGGATGGCTGGATGGCGCGCAGGCGT
>JAEUIB010000484.1 GCA_016795255.1 Planctomycetota bacterium | reverse complement strand
GGAGCCTCCGCACCTCGACAGGCCGGCCCCCGCCCTGGCCTACGGAGGCGGAGCCTCCGTATCCTGCGCCGCATGCTCCTCGCGCTCGTCCTCGCGATCACCGCGCAATCCCCGGCCCAAGAACCCGCGGAGCCGTGGGTCCACGCCATCGGGACGCCGGTCGTCGTCGACGGCGTGCTCACCGAGTGGCAGCGGCGCGACGCGATCACGCTCGATCGCGCCGAACAGGTCGCGCGCGACGAGCAGAGCGCGTCCGCGTGGCAAGGACCCGACGACGCGTCGCTGACGCTGTACCTCGCGTGGGACGACGAAGCGCTGTACCTCGCCGGCGAGGTCAAGGACGACCACCGCGTCCACGACGACCGCGTGTGGTGGGACGGCGATTGCATCGAGCTGTTCTTCGACACCGACCTGTCGCGGCAGAGCGCGCAAGCGGTGTGGGGCGACGACGACGTCCAACTGTGCCTGATGCCGTACAACCCCGGCCGGCCGTGGGGTGTCGCGAAGCACGGGCGCTCGTTCCTGCTGTCGGACGGCGGATTCGAAGGAGTCTCGGTCGCCGCGCAGACGACGCGCGGCGCGGGCTACACGTTCGAAGCGCGCATCCCGTTCGCGAACTTCCCGAACTTCCGGCGGACGGACAAAGCCGCCGGCTTCGACGTCGCGTTGCACGACCACGACGCGCAGGAAGGCCAAGCGCCGCACGCGAGTTACCTGTCGCCGTCGGGCCGTCGCGACCTGTTCCAGACCACCGACCACTTCCTGCCGCTCGTCTTCTTGCAAGGCGAGCGCGAGCGCAAATCCGACGACTCGACGTCGACTCCGCTGCAGATCGGCGCGCTGCTGATCGCCGCCGTCGCCGTGCTGCTGCTGGTCGCGTCGACCGCGCGCCCAGTGTTCGAGACCATCGATCGCGTGCTGAAGCGTGATCGGCGGCGGTTGATCTCGATCGCCGTCGGCGTCGTCGGCCTCGCGCTCGTCGCGCCGTACCTCGCGACCGTGTGGATCGAGTGGAAAGCCGAGGACACGTTCGAGAACCGCTCGAACGCCGTCGGTCGCGTGGTGTCCGACCTCGCCAGCGACGTCGCGCAGGAGCGCGGCCTGCTGCAACCGCCGGTCGTGCTCGACCTGCTGCGCGGCCGTTCGGTGAAGCCGACGGTCGCCTTCGACTGGGTCGGCTTCCCGCTGCGGCCGCCCGAGTCCGATCCGCGGCGCAAGACGTCGCGCGAGGGCGTGCCGGTGCTCGACTACGGCATTCCGCTGCCGGCGCACGAGCGCCTCGTGTTCCCGCTCGGCAAGCCGACGCCGCTGCGCCAATTGTTCGTGTTCGGGACCGCGCGCGTCGACCCGAACGCGCTGCTGCGTCGCAACGCGTCCGACGTCTGGGAGCAGGTCCTCGAGATCGGCGTCGTGCTCGCCGACGGCACGGTCCAGGCCGAGCCGTTCCCGGCCGTCGACGCCGCGCTGGTCGAACCCGCGGGCGTCAAGCCGAACGAGCGCTTCCGCCGCGCGTGGACGCGCGATCGCGAGACCGCGTGGCAGTACTTCCTCGGTCCCGACCGGCTGCGCGATCAACTCGTTCGCGCGGTCTGCGTGACGTTGCGCGAACGTTCGGTCTCGTTCCGCCTCGCCGGCATCACGCTGACGCGCGCGGATGCGGGTGCGGCGCCGACGCCGCTCTGCCTGTTGCGGCCGTCGCTGGCCGGTGCGCCCGCGGCGATCGTCGAGGTCGGCGGGACGCTCGACGCGCTGGCCGCGCGCCCCGGCGCGACGACGCCGGCTCGCGTCCACGTCGGCCGCTCGATCGATGCGCTGTGGCTGTTCTACAGCGCCGTCGACAAGCGCGTCCTGCTGCCGGAACTGTCCGGGACCGAGGTCGGCCGCGTCGTCGTCCAACTCGACGGTGCGGAGCCGTTCGTCCGCTCGCTGCGCGCCGGCGTCCACGTCGGCTTCGCGGTCGCCGATCCCGAACAGCGCGGTCGCGACATGGAATCGCGCGTCGCGTTCCGCGCGTCGCAGAGCGACGAGCACGCGCCGTACGTCGAAGCCCTGCGCATCGACCTGCCCCAAGGCGTGCTGGTGCGGGACGTCGAGTTGCAGAACTCGGGTCTGCTGGACGCGCTGTCGCTGTACGCGGTCACCGGCGGGACGCGCGTCGAAGGCGAGCCGTCCGAGCGCGCGGCGACGCTGCTGTTCGCCGGCGACGAGATCCGCCTGCGCTCCGCCGATGCGGCCGAGATCGAAGGACTCGACTTCGCGGTGCTCGTCGGCGACGCGATGGCCGCGGCGAGCTTCGCGCAGCAGGACGTCACGGCGGCGCTGAAGGGCTCGCGTTCGCCGTTCCTCGGCGCCGCGGCCGGCGAATCGACGGTGCGGACGCAGCTCGCCGGACAGCCGTACCTCGCGCGCGCGTTCCCGATCGAACGCGCTGACGGCGCGCGGACGGCGATCGTCGCGGCGCAGCGGATCGAGGGCCTGGCGCTGGCGCGGCGCGTCCAACGCATCGCGTTCGTCGCCGCCGTGTTGATGCTGGCTCCGCTCGCGATCCACCTCGCGCTCGACTGGCTGACGCGTCTCGGCCGTCTGCGTCTGCGCGTGACCGCGCTGCTCGTCGCGACGTCGCTGGTGCCGACGATCGTGTTGTTCGCGGTGCTCTATCGCGTGATCGCCGACGATCGCGCGCGGCTCGAGGAGTCCGCGGCGCGTTCGGCCGTGGCCGGGACTCGCGACGCGATCGACCGCATGGCGCGGCAGGTCCAACGCGCCGCGCGCGAGGTCGCGACGTCCGACGTCGTCGAACGCGCGCTGTCCGCGGACGCGCTCGACCGCGAAGGGATCGCGCGCTACCTGCGCGAGATCGTCGGTCTGGCGCCGGTCCCGGGGCTCGATCTCGGTCTGCGCGTCGAACTCGAGGACGACCGCGGCGACCGCGAACAGATCCACGACGACGAGCGCCACGCGACGTCGAGCCGCTTCGACGCACCGGCCGCCGGCCTGCACGAAGTGTGGGGCGAACTGCTGGTCGTCGCGGTCGAGGACGTGAAGAACGACCGCGCGCGCGCTCGCGTCGTCGCCGCGGGCGCATTGCTGCCCGCGTTCGTCGAGCAGGAAGGCGCCGGCACGCCGATGCGCGTCAGCCTGCTGACGCTGCGCGGCGCGACGTTCGTCGGCGACACGGCGGCGAGTTCGGAAGTCCGCGCCGCGCTGGCGGCCGAAGTCCTCGAGCGCGGTGAGCCGCTCTACGAATCGGCGCGCGACCCGCGCCTGGCCGCGCTCGACCTGCTGCGCGACGGCGGCGGCCAGCCGGTCGCGTTGATCGAAGTCCGTCGCGACGGCGGCCGCATGGTGTTGGACGCGCCGTTCGGCGGACTCTCGCTCGAAACGATGTTCCTGCTGGTGGCGCTGTTCGGGCTCGTCGTCGCGGTGTTCATGGGAGCGGTCGCGACCAGCCGCATCACGCAGCCGATCGAGGCCCTCGAGCGCCGCGCTCGGAACATCGCGCGCGGCGAGTTGTCGGACGCGTCGGAACCACCGGTCGTCGTCGACGGCGACGAAGGCGGCGAGGTCGGCCGCTTGTCCAACTCGTTCCGGGTGATGACCGACGAGCTCGGTCGCCGCGCCGCGGAGCGCGATCGCATCGAGCGCGCGATGGCGGCGTTCACGCGCGTCATCGAGGAAGACGCGGTCGCGGCCGCGGTCCTCGATCATCTGGCCGAGGCGCCGCGCGCGCACGCGGGGGCTCTGTACCGCGTCGACGGGGACGGCGGTCGCGTCGCGTTGTTGCGCGCGCGCGATCCCGCGAACGGAGCGCCGTTCGCGCGCGAACTGGTCCGTACCGCGACGATCGATCGTCTGGTCCAGGACCCCACGCCGCGCATCGCGACGGCCAGCGACTCGACCGAATGGGGATTCGCGGCCGGCGGCCCGACCGAGGGCGAGCCGCTGACGCTGTTGCTGCCGCTGCCGTACTCGGGTCGCGTCGTCGCGATCGCGGTGCTGCGCTACGACGCGACGGTGGCTCGCGCGCAGCTCGATGCGCACCTGCCGATCCTCGGGCACCTGGCGGGCCAGGCGGCGGTCGCGCTCGAGAACGCGCGGCTCTACCGCCTCGCGATCGAGGATCGCGACACGCGGCTGTACACCGACTCGTACCTGCTGAACCGCTTCGCCGAGGAAGTCGACCGCGCGCAGCGCCGCGAGCGCGAGGTCTCGTTCGTGAAGATCGAGATCGACGGACTGCGCCGCCTCGAGCGCGAGCGCGGCGAAGAAGCGCGCCGCGAGGCCTTCGCGCAACTCGGCCGCCGCGTGAAGAGCGAGGCCCGCGACCTGATGATCGTCGCCGCGGGCGAGCGCTCGTTCCTCGTGCTGTTGCCGGAGACCGGACACGCCGAGGCCGAGCTGTTCGCGCGCCGCATCGAAGCGGCGCTCGCGGCGCTGAAGCTCGGCACCGAGGACGCTCCGCTGACGCCGCGCGCCGGCGTCGCGACGTTCCCGACCGACGGCGAGAGCGTCGAGTTCCTGCTCGAAGCGGCGAACAAGAGCGTCGGCTTGGCGCGCCGGCGTCTGCGCGGCGACCCGACGGTCGCGGCCGCGCCGCTCGAGACGCGCGACACGACGCCGTACGTGTTCCGCTCGACCGCGATGAAGGACGTGCTGGCGCAGCTCGACAAGGTCGCGCGCAGCTCCGCGTCGGTGCTGCTCCTCGGCGAGACCGGCGTCGGCAAGGAAGTCGTCGCCGAGCTCCTGCATCGCTGGAGCGATCGCGCGAGCCAGCCGTTCGTCGCGCTGAACTGCGCGGCGTTGCCGGAACCGCTGCTCGAAGCCGAGCTGTTCGGCTACGAGCGCGGCGCATTCACCGGCGCCGTCAAGTCGAAGCCGGGCCAACTCGAGCTCGCGGACGGCGGCACCGTGTTCCTCGACGAGATCGGCGACATGCCGCTCGCGCTGCAGGCGAAGCTGCTGCGCGTGCTGCAGGAGCGGACGGTCGTTCGCCTCGGCGGCCACACGCCGGTGTCGATCGACATCCGGATCGTCGCCGCGACGCATCGGGACCTGCGCGCGATGCTCGACGCCGGCACGTTCCGGGCGGACCTCTATTACCGCCTGCGGGTCGTCGAGCTCGTCATCCCGCCGTTGCGCGATCGGCGCGAGGACATCCCGGCGCTGGTCGACCAATTCGTGCGCCAGTTGCACGACGAGCACGAGGGCATGCGGCGGACGCTCGCCCCGGCGACCCTCGACCAGCTCTCGCGCTACCCGTGGCCGGGCAACGTCCGCGAGCTGAAGAACGTCGTCCAGCGGGCGATGCTGCTGGCCGACGGCGACGTCGTGCTGCCGAGCCACCTGCCGTTCGAGCCGTCCCGCCCGACGTCCGACCGGCCGGCGCCGGCGGCCACTGGACCGGACCCCCAGATCCAGGTCGTGGATGCCGACCGGCCGGCGCTCGCGGCTGGAGACGCCGACCTCTTGCCGCGGCAGATGCAACTGCTCGCGCACCTCCGCGGGGTCGCCGCGATCCGCAGTCGGGACTACGCCGAACTCGTCGGTGTGTCCGAGCGGACGGGGCTGCGGGACCTCCAGGACCTCGTCGACCGAGGACTCCTCGTCCGCGATGGTCGGCGCAAGGCAGCGACGTACCGCCTCACGGGAACTCGCGCTCCTTTGGCCAGTTAGGATCGCGAGTCGCCGACGGCCTGGGGTCTGGCGGAATTCGATTGGATTCCGCCATGGCGGAAATCGATCGATTCCGCCAAGCTCGGGCCCCGTCGGACGCCGCGTTCGGCGCCAGCTCGTCGGGCAGACCCAGAGCACTGCGCCAACATGGCTTACGTGAATCCCGGCCGTCTTTTCGTCGGCGGGCGCGTGACCTTCGGGCTTTGGCCCGGGTTTTGTTTCTCGGGCGCTGTTCGCGCTGTCGGACTCGGGGCGGTTCTTCGCCTCGGGGGTTGGTTCGAAGGCCTGTCGGAGTGCGTGTCATGTTCCGGTTCGGGGGGGCGATTCACCGTTCGCAGCGCGTCACGCGCACCGTGTTGTGGGCCGTCCTGGCCTGCTCGGTGTCGGCCGTGGCGTCCAGCGCCGGTGAGCCGACGAGCCCGGCCGCGAACGCCCGACTGGCCGAGAAGGTCAAGGTCCGCCGGCAGCTCCGCGCGGCCGAGCGGCTGGCGATGGCGCCGCGCGCGGCGCGTCCGATCGCAGCCGCGCCGCGCGTCGCCGACAAGCCGGTGGCCGTCGCGTCCGCCGCGCCGTCCGCGACCCAGGCTCCGGCGGAACGGTCGGCGCGCCTGTTCGATGCCAAGGATGCGGCGACCGTCGACGGCAGCGCGGCCGCGCGATCGAACGCGGCGGCCTGCGTCGTCACCGGTCGGGCGTTGCTCGGCGAACCGCAGCTCGCCCGCTTCGCGCGCCGCATCGGCGAAGTCGACGTCGAGCGCTGCTTCGAAGCGATCCCCGCGTGGCGGACGATCAAGCAGGAAGAGCTGCGCTCGACCCGCGCGCGGTACCACTTCCTGATGCGACAGGCGAACGTCGACCTGCAGCGCGCGATCGCGGCCGCGGCCGCGCAACGCGGCGTGACTCTGGTGGTCGAGCGCGGCGGGATCCAGAATGCCGGCGACAAGGCGGTCGATCTGACGCAATCGGTCCTCGACGCTCTCAAATCGGCTCCGTGACGAACGGCGTTCCATGCACTTGACGACGCAGCGCTCTGTCCGCGACGCGCAATCGAACGGATCGCGTCGCGACGCTCCCATGGCGTTGGCTTCGTCGGTTCCAGCGATCCCAGTTCCAGCGAGAGGCTCGGTCTCGGCGATCGCCCGCGGCGCACGGATCGCGCTGGTGCTCGCCGGGTGCGTCGTCGCGGGTTGCGTCCGCGAGCCGGTCCGCGAACCGGGCAACGTCGAGCCCGCGCGCCGCTGGCGCATGACGACGCCGGACGGTGAAGCGAAGCCGTTCGCGCCCGGCCTGCTGTCGACGGCGAACGCGCAGGACGTCACGACGACGCTGTCGCCGTACCACCGCTTCTCGCACCAGACGATCAAGTCCGCCGACGGTCGTTTGACGCGCCTGTACTGGGTGCGGGCGAACAGCGGGGCGCGCATCCAGGCGCTGATCGCGAAACACACGCGTGCCGGCGACGCCGCGGTCGCCGTGATGGAGGTCACTCCCGCCGCGCTCGCCGATCCGCGCACCGGTCCCGGCCAAGCGCCGCTGAACACGCTGATCCCGAGCACGGGGCCCGTCTCCGACCTGCTGACCGTGACGGCGACCGAGGACGTGCTGCTCGAGGTCGACCAGTTCCTGACGGCGTTCCTGACCGGCACGCCGATGATCGAGATCGAAGCGAACGTCGTCGAGATCACCTACGACGACAACCTGCTGCTCGGCACGAACCTGTTCGTCAGCGAGGGCGGCAACAAGTACGCGAAGAAGGCGGACGGCACGCCGGACTTCTCGAAGCCGACCGGCAACGCCGACGACAAGTCGACGCTGTTCGACGACTTCACGTCGCCGTTCACGCCGATCGCGACGATCGACAACAACCCGCTCGCGAGCCTGTCGGTCGCGATGATCGTCGACGACATCCGCTATCGCGCGGTGCTGCGCGCGCTGCAGGAGTCGGGCAACGCCGACGTGCTGTCGGCGCCGAAGATGGCCGTGCTGAACGGCCACCGCGCCGTCATCGACACCGGTCAGAAGACGCCCGTGCTGCAGCCGGTGCTCGGCTTCTCCGGCAACCTGCAGCAGGTCCAGGTGAAGTTCGAGGACACCGGCATCTTCCTCGTCGTCACGCCGTACCTGCTGATGGACGACATGATCCAGATCGACGTGAACGCCGAAGTGTCGTTCGTGTCGGGCTTCATCGAGTCGGGCGCGACCGGTATCCAGAACCCGATCATCTCGAATCGCAACGCGTCGACGGTCGTCAACGTCCGCGACGGTCAGACCTTCGCGATCGGCGG
Source organism: Planctomycetota bacterium (assembly GCA_016795255.1). Classification (GTDB taxonomy): domain Bacteria; phylum Planctomycetota; class B15-G4; order B15-G4; family JADJEK01; genus JADJEK01. The sequence continues at coordinate 473 of JAEUIB010000484.1, read as the reverse complement.
TCTGATCGCGACCAACGAGCGTGAGCTCGAAGCCAAGATCCCGATCCTCGGCGACATCCCGTTCCTCGGATACCTGTTCAAGCGCCGCGAGATCACCGAGGAACAGTCGCAGGTCATCTTCATGGTGACGCCGCGCATCGTCCGCAACGAAGCGCAGATCCTCTACCCCGAGAAGTGACGATGCGCGGGTCGCACGGGACGGTCGCGCCGCGGATGCGTCGTCGCTGCTACTCTGCGCGCCCTTCGTGACCGCGACGTCAGCCATGCCCGGGCCCGCACTGTCGTTCTCGTCGATCTCGAAGCGCTTCGGCGACGTCGACGCGCTGCGCGACGTGTCGTTCGAGGTGCCGCGCGGCGACCTGTTCGGCTTCCTCGGCCAGAACGGCGCGGGCAAGACCACGGCGATCCGCATCCTCGCGCGCATGCTCGAGCCGAGCACCGGCACCGCGACGTTGCTCGGGCACGACGTGGGT
>JAEUIB010000671.1 GCA_016795255.1 Planctomycetota bacterium | reverse complement strand
TCCTCGTCGCCGTCGCTCATCAGGATCGCGATCCAGCGCAGGTCCGGGATGCGATAGAGCACGAGCTGCATGCTGCGCGTCAGCGGCACCGCGAGGACCATGCCCGCGAACCCCCACAGCGCCGTCCACGCGAGCACCGCGACGACGATCACCAGCGTCGACAGGTGCAGTGATTTGCCGAGCAGCGCCGGCTCGAGGATCGAGCCGATCACGACGTTCACGACCAGGAAGATCGCCAGCAGGACCAGCGGCTCGGTCAACGAGCCCGTCGTCGTGAAGCTGACGGCGAGCGGCGGGATCGCGGCGAGGATCGCGCCGAAGTTCGGGATGTACCCGAGCAGGAACGTCAGCAGCGCGAACAGCGCCGACGACGGGACTCCGAGGATCGCCATGCCGATCCAGCACGCGATCGCCGTCGCGAGGTTGAGCACGGTCTTCAGCGACACGTAGCGCGACACGTCGCGGCGGATGTCGTCGAGCACGCGCTCCATCGCCGGCCAGCGCTCGCCGAACGCGCGGGTCAGCTTGACGCGCGACGCGTGTTGCTCGGCGAAGATCAGGATCATGAACAGCAGCACGAGGATCAGGTCCGACGCCGCCGCCATGACCGCGCCGGTGCCCTTCACGAGCCACGACGCGGCCTTCGGCGCCGCCTTCTTCAGCGCGTCGATCGCCTGATCGCTGGGCTCCCCGGCCAGCACCGAACGCACCGCCGCCAGCACGTCCCGACTCGCCGTCTCGAACGAGACCGCGTCCTCCGGCGGCCCGAGCTCGGGGAACGGCGACGGCAACGGTTGCCGCGCGCGATCGGCCATCGGCTGTTCGAACGACGACAGCAACTCGTCCGCGCTGCCGACCAACGCCGCGCCGCCCCACGCCGCGAGCCCGAACAGCACGACCATCACGAACGACACCGTGGCCCACCACGGCACGCGCCGCCGCTCGAGCGCGACGATCATCGGCTGGAACGCGACGCACAGCAGCGCGGCGACGATCAGCGGCACGAACAGCGGCTGGCCCACCTTCAGCAGGAAGCCGATCAGCACGATCGACAGCAGCGACGCCGCGAGATTGACGGGACGGGAGTGCGCGCTCATGGCGCGAGAGGGTACGGACCTCGTCCGCCGAAAGCACGACCGGCGCGCCCCGCATGCCGCGGAGCGCACCGGTCGTTCGGAGTCGTGTCACGACGCGAGTCGCGACGAGCTCGACTCGATCAGGGCGTGTTGACGCCACCCGGCGACGGGAGGGCCGACAGCCACCAATCGGCCGAAGCGTCGTTCGAGTCGCTGCCGTTCGGGAAGCGGATCATCGAGTTCGTGAACGGCGTCGAGTCCGAGAACGTCGTCGCGGTGCCTTCGACGAGGTTGAACGTGCCCGCAACGCCGGTGATCGTGACCGCGGTCATCGACCCCTCGTACGACAACGCGTCGATCAGAGTGGCGTTGATCATGTCGACCAGCGCGATTCCGTCCGGCGCGCCGTTCTGGACCGTACCGCCCGAAACGACCGGCAACAGCAGGGTCTTCGTGCCACCGAGAACCATCGCGAGCGCGCCGGCCTGGCCGACGACGAGGTACTCACCCGGAACGAGCGAACCGAGCGGCGACAGGTCCAGCACCTGGTACGACGCGTTGTTCGAGCCGTTCACGAGCGCGAGGCTGATGCCGTTCAACGAGATCGTGCTCGCGGTCGGGTTCAGGATCTCGATGAACTCGGTCGTATCGGTGTTCGGCTGGTCGTAATCGACCTCGTTGATCACGAGGCCGGCCGGCACCGGATTCGGGTTCAGCGTGACCTGGACGCCGTTCGTCGACGACGCGCCGAGCTGCGTGCTCGCGTCGAGGCAGAACGCCTGCATCGTGAAGCTGAACGTGAACGGCACGCTCGGCAGCGGCGCGGCGAACGACAGCGCGCCACCCGGATCGAGCGGGAGACCGATGTTCGCGACGATGCTCGGCATCAACAGGTCGCAGCCGTAGCCGAGGGGCAGGTTCGCCTGCGCGAGACCGAGGAACAGCAGGAACGACGAGTTCGGCACGCCACCCGACACCGAGATGGTCAGGTTCGAGCCACCGATCGGAGCGCCGAACAGGCTCGACGCCAGCGCCGGCGCCGTGCCGCCGTTGTCGTGGCAAGCCGTGCCGTACGTCGTCACCTGAGCGTTCGCGGTCGCGCACAGCGCCGCACAGATCACCGCCGCCGAAGCAATTCGCTGAAGCATGAGTTCTCCCGAAGAGGTCTGGGTTTCCTGAATGGGGGCGAGCAGCCTAGCAGGGCATCCACGGGTTGGACAGGTGGGGAGTCGGAGCGGGCCGATCCGACGGGTCGGGCGCCCTCCCATCGCTCGGACGGCCGCTGCGGAAGCTCACGGTGGACCGCGCGATCAGCGACTCTATGGTGGCGCCACGCGGTTGGCCTGCGACGCCCGCGAACGTGAAGGGATCGAACGGGACCGAGGAGATCCAGAAGGGGAGTCGTGCGGGCGACATCAGTCTTCTTTGCATTGGCGTGCGTCGCCGTGATGATCGCGGGCTGCTTCGCGGCGGCCTCGACCCGGAGTGCATCCGGACTGTGCTACGACGAGCCAAAGCACTTGGCGACAGGCCTTTGCGTGAGTGAGCACGCTGCGTTCGTCGCCCGGGACGGCACGCCGCTGTCGGTGCTCTGGGCGCTCCCGTTCCGTGCCGATGAGCGTGCGGTGGCGCGCGAGTGGAACCCGGAGCACGTCAGGGCGGAGTTGAACGTCTGGCCGACGGGCGTCGCGTTCCTCGATCACGTCGGTCGTCGCGAGGCGTTGCTTCGCGCGCGGTTGCCGACGGTGGCAGCCTTTGCGTTGTTGCTGCTGTGGGTCGTGTACGCGGGCGTCAAGGTCTGGGGTTCGTCGGGCGCGTTCGCCGCGTCGTTCCTGGTCGCCTCGAGCCCCGCGCTGCTGTCGCACGCCGGGCTCGTCAGTCCCGATCTCCTCGCGTCGTTGGCTGCCTTCGCGTTCTGCTGGGCCGCGTATCGGTTCCAACGCGAGGGCGGCGGCGTCGCCTTCGCCCTTGTCGCGGTGACCGGCGCGTTGGCGATCGCGTCCAAGCTCACTTGCCTCGCGATCGTCGTCGCGGCGACGTTCGCCTGGTTGATCCCGTCGGACCGGAACCTGCGGCGCGTCGCGTGGGGCTTCGTCGCACTGGCGCTCGCCGTCGTCCTCGCGGATCTGATCTACCGCCTCGCGGGCTCGTCCCTGATCGAACCGATCACGGCGAGCCGCACGCTCGCGCGCACGAAGTTCGACGTGTTCTTCCTCGGCGATCTGCGCGATCCGGGCCGCGAGTTCTACGCGGTCTTGTTCGCGAGCAAGATGACGCCGCTGTTCCTGGCCGCCCTGGTCGCATCCGCGATCCACGTCGTCGTCAAGCGATCGCAAGCCTCCCGGTTGGTCGAAGGGTGGGTCGGGTTCGGTCTCCCCGCGTGCGCGCTCATCGGCGCGATGTCGGTCACGGACTACCCGCAGGGATTCCGATTCCTGCTGCCGGCCGTCCCACTGCTGGCCTTCGCGATCGCGCCGACGATCCAAGCTCTCATCGAGTCGCGGCGGCGTTGGGTGACCGGCGTCGTCGCGCTCGCGTTCGCGGCTCAATGCGCCGACACTCTCCGCGCCCATCCCCACCATCTCGCGTACTGGAACGAGTTCGTCGGCGGCATGGACGATGGTTCGTGGATCGCGGTCGACTCGAATTGCGATTGGGGACAAGCTCAGGACGCGCTGGAGTCCTACGCGACCGATCACGGCGTGGAGCACGTCTTCGCACTGTCGAGCCAGGTCGCGGCGCCTCTCGACGCACGGCACCAAGCACTGCCCGCGCTCGGCGCGGCGCTGGCACGCGGCGAGTCCTTGTCGTCATCGGTCATCGCGGTCAGTGTGACGTTCGCGCGGATCGCAACGCACGCGACGAACGATTTCGAGCCGCTCCACGCGTTCGTCCACGAGCTCACGCGGATCCCGCCCCACGCCGCACCCGGCCATGCGATCCACGTATGGCACTTCACGCCCGAGGTCGAAGCGCTCGCGCGCGAGCATCTCGGGAAGTACCTGCAGCGATGAGCGCGACGACCCGCTTCGCCCTCACGCGCACGCTCGTCGTCGTCGCGCTCGTCGTCCTGGCGTGGCGCGTCGTCGCGACGCTGTCCGTGCGCGGATCGGCGATCGCCGCGACCGCGCCTTCGACGCAGCTCGAGCGTCTCACCGCCGACTTCGACTCGCGCATCCGCTGGTCGCTCGGCGACGACGCCGAGCTC
>JAEUIB010000447.1 GCA_016795255.1 Planctomycetota bacterium | reverse complement strand
GGCCAGTCGTAGTACGTCGTGCGGTCGATCGTGCGAGCCTCGCGCGCGCCGCCGTAGAAGCCGTCGCCGCCGTTCGCGCCGTCGAACCACACCGTGAACAACTCGCCGTAGCCCGTCAGCAGTTCGCGCAACTGCGTGCGGTAGACGTCGAGGTACGCCGGTGTGCCGTACGTCGCGTGATTGCGATCCCACGGCGAACAGTAGATGCCGAGCTTCACCCCGTGCGCGCGGCACGCGTCGGCGAACTCGCGCACCATGTCGCCCTTGCCGTCGCGCCACGGCGACGCCTTCACCGAGAACTCCGTCGTGGCGCTCGGCCACAGACAGAAGCCGCCGTGGTGCTTCGCGACGAGCAGCAGTCCGGCGAAGCCCGTCTCCTTCAGCACGCGCACGGCGGCGTCGGCGTCGAAGTCGCGCGGATCGAACAAGCGCGGTGACTCGTCGCCGAACGCCCACTCGGCGTCGGTGTACGTGTTCAACGCGAAGTGGAGGATCGCGTAGCGCTCGAGCTCGTGCCACGCGAGCTGCGCCTTCGACGGACAGGCGCCGTAGGGGGCAGGGGACTTCGCGGGTGCGTGGCGCATGGGGGGGCTCGCGATCGGGACTTGGGCTCGAGCACCGATTCACACGTCGCACGCGTCCGCGTCAACGACGAGATCGCGCGCGATCGTCGATCGTTGCCGTCGCAGGCCGTCGTCGCCGCGAGCCGCTGCGCCGCCGGCCGCATTGCCGCGATTCGCGGCACGCGCGGCGATTCCACTGCCGCGAATCGCGGCGCACGGGCCGACGGGCCCTTCGGGTGATCCGTCGTAAGTCCAAGTCGCGTCGTGACTCACGGCGAGCGCACTTCGCGCCCGACGTTCGGCACTCGGGTCGCAATGGGGAGAGCGTCCAACGTCCTTGGTTTCGTCAGGAGATTCCCATGAGCCTCTCACTCCGCACTCTCGGCCTCGCCGCGTCCGCGCTGCTCGTCGCTTCGTCCGCGAACGCGCAGTCCATCTGGGGCATCTGCGGTCCGCCCGCGGGCCTCGTCAATCAGGCCGGCCCGCCCGCCGGCGCCTGCAACTACCCGACCGGCCCGAACATCGGCGGCTTCCCGTACGCGGTGCCGTTCGGCTGCCCGCTGCCCGGTCCGTTCCCCGGTCCGGCCGGCGGCCTGTTCCCGGCCGGCGACGTCACGGTCGACCGCATCAACGACATCGTCTACGCGTCCGACGGCATCACGATCGCCAGCTACAACAAGGCCGGCGTGCCGCTCGCGAGTTTCCCGAATCCGCTGCCCGGCATGGTCACCGGCCTCGGCTGGAGCGCGCCGAATCCGATCGCGCCCGCCGTGCTGTGGATCACCAACGGCTTCCTGTGCTGCGCGGTCATCCCGCCGGCCGCCGGCTGCCCCGGTGGCGTGCCGTTCGTGATTCCGCCGTTCGCGGTGCTGCCCGGTGGTGCGGGCGGCGCGATCGCGACGGACGTCGACTTCGATCCGAGCAGCCTGACGCTGTTCTTCTCGCACAACACCGGTGCGATCACGAACCAGTTCCCCGCGGGCGGTCCCGGCCCGTTCGGCATCTTCTTCCCGATGGTCCCCTGCAACATGGGTCCGTTGACCGGCCTCGCGATCGACACCGCGCACTGCAAGACGATGTACATCACGAACGGCGGCAACGTCGCGCGCATCGACTTCGCGGGCAATCCGGCGCCGGTCACGTTCTACGCGCCGTTCGTCTGCTGGCCGTGGACCGGTCCGTCGCAGACGTCGGGCCTCGGCTTCGACGCCACGCCGGTCAAGTTCGGCACGGGCTCGGATCCGGCCGGCTCGATCCCGCAGATCGGCACGATCGGTGAAGCGCTGTCGCCGAACCCGGGCTTCGGTCTCACGCTGAGCAACGCGACGCCGGGCGGTCAGGCCTTCCTGCTGCTGTCGCCGGCGCCGATCTGCCCCACGGTTCCCGTCGGCTTCGGCGCGTTCATCCACGTGTTCCCGATCAGCTCGATCGTCGGCCCGATCGGCGTCCCGGCGACGGGTGGCTTCGGGATCCCGGCGCCGATCCCCGCGGGCTTCGCGTGCTCGGGTCTGACGGCCTACGTCGAATGGCTGGTCGTGAAGCCCGGCGGAGCCGGCCTCGAAACGAGCCCGGGCCTCCACATCCGCCCGGCGAACCCGTGATGCGCTGACGACGACGTCGGCTTCGAGCTGAGCTCGAGCGAACCCGCGGATCGGACGCCGGAAGGCGCTGGTCCGCGGGTTCGCGCGTTCGGGCGAATACGGGAGCTCGCGTCGTTACGGCGCCTTCTCCTGACGAGTGACGATCGGCACGTATCCGACTTCGAGCCCGCGCGGCGGCGTCACGATCAACGCGGGGTCGAGCGTGACGAGCTTGCCGCTCGTCGGCGGCGCCATGTAGTCGCGGTCGATCGGCCAGGCGCGATGGATGCGCTCGACGAACGACTGCAGGGCTTCCTTCTTGTCGTTCGACCACGGGTATTGCTGGAACGACGGTTGGTCGACGAATCGATACCACGAGTACGTCACCAGCGAACCATCGACGAGTCGCGCGCGGAACGGGCCGGCCTTCGCGCCGGGAGTCGTCCACGCACCCGAGCTCGGGGACGTGAACGGTTCGCCCGGCGTCGCGACGCGGAACGTCGCGGTACGGAGTCCCGTCTCTTTCGGGACGTCTTTCTCCGCGACCGCGACGCGCTTGCCGTCTTCGTGGCGGAAGTACTGGGGGAACTCGCCGCGCGGCGCGTGACCGCCCGCTTTCCATACGAGACCCCACGTGTTGTCGTCGAACACCTGCGTGTCGAACGTCGTCGAGACGCCCTCGATCGGCAACCCGTCCTGATCGAAGCCCGGAGTGCGCGTGCTGAGCTTCGCGACGAACGCACCGGCGGAGTCGAAGCGGCCGCTCGGCGCGTCGCCGCCGCTGCGCCAGGCGAGGAACGCGTCGTACAGCGCTTTGCGCGAGTAGTACGTGACGTCCTGCACCAGCACCGCGCGGCCGTTGCGGTCGACCGGGAACGAGAAGCGCGGGATCTTCGAGTAGCGCTTGCCGTCGCGCGCCGTGCCCACCAGTTGAGGCACGGTGTTGATCTCCATCGCGCCGCCGCCCATCAAACCCGCGCGCGAGTCGAGGCCGCGACCGTGCAGGAACGGGTAGGCAAACAGGTCGCCGATCTTGCTCCACGTTTCCGGGATGTAGTACGCGATCGGCCCTTTGAAGTTCGCCGTCGCGAGGAAGCACGTCCACGCGTGATCGCCGGTCGGAGCGCGCTCACCCGTGCCCGGCACCGGGTCGGTGAACGGCAGCGCCATGTACGTATATCCGAGGAACCGACCCTTCGGGTCCTCGGCGAACGGCAGCGCGTCCGGCGGGATCAGCAGTCGATTCGAGAGTTGCGCGATGCCCAGGCGATGATCGGGCAGCGCTTCGGTGTCGTAGAAAAACGACCAGCCCGGCGAGCCGACTTCGTAGTCGTAGCATTGCGGCGTCGCGTTCATGCTGAACTTGGGCGGCCCATATCGAAAGCGATTGCCGCGCCAGTAGCCGAGCCCGCCTTCGATCGTCTGGAACACGCTGTCCCACGTCGGACCGCG
>JAEUIB010000668.1 GCA_016795255.1 Planctomycetota bacterium | reverse complement strand
GCGATCGACGCCGCGCGGCGTTCGTAGACGTTGCCCTGCCATTGCGGGTGGTAGACCCGCGGCAGCATCACGTTGACGATCGCGTACTGATCCACCGGCCGGTCGTAGTCGCCGGCCATGTCGCAGTAGTCCTTGCCCGGCACGACGATCTCGCGGCGCAGGAAGCGGTCGTAGGTGGCTTCGATCGAGCGCACCTCGTCCTCGGAAAGGACGCCGCGCAGGTGGACGAAGCCGTCCTCGCGGAAGCGGCGGATCTCGTCGTCCGTCACCGTGTACTCGTCGCCGTGGCGACGATCCGAGCCCGACGTTGCGGCGGTCATCGTGGGGGTCCTTTCGCGCATCGAGGACATGCGTCAGGGCGTCGGTTTTCGATCGCGGACCGATCACCCTCTTGTGCGGTTCACGCGCGGTCGGCAGCGTACACGCCCCGCATCGAACCCAGACCGCTCCACGATCTCCGGAAGGAGGAACCATGAAGGCTCTCCGCGAGCTGCTGATCCTGACGACGACGGCCGTTCTCTTCGTGCATCCGCTCTGCGCCGCGAAGGCGCAGGACCCCGCGACCCCGCCGCCGACCGCGAAGCCGGCGGCGCAGGACCCGCGCGCCGTGATGGCGAAGATCCAACGCATGCTCGAGAACGAACAGTTCGCCGAGGCCGAGCCGTTGGCCAAGGCGCTGGTCGAGGCCGACCCGGGCCTGTTCGACGCGTGGTTCGCGCTCGGCTACGCGCTGCATGCGCAGGGCAAGATCGACGAGGCGTTGCCGGCCCACCTCGAAGCGGCGAAGTCCCCCGCGCGCGCGACGGCGTCGGTCGCGCACTACAACGCCGGCTGCGCGTACGCGCTGAAGGGCGACAAGGACAAGGCGATCGAGCAGCTCACGCTGGCGGTCGACAAGAAGGTCAACGGGCAGGCCGGGTTCGACAAGGACCCCGATCTCGCGAGCCTGGTGTCGGACCCGCGGTTCGTCGCGCTGCTCGAGAAGCGTCGCGGCGGCGGCGCGAACCCGAACAAGGCCGAGGCCGCTCCGGAGCCGCAGACGATCGCGTACACGAGCGACCGGCGCGGTTCGCGCATCGTCTGGTTCGGAGCGACCGGCGCCGCGCAGATGCACCTCGACTGGTCGCCCGTGACGTGGCAGGACGCGTTCGCGAAGGCGTACGACTCCGGCGAGTTCGACGGGCGTCGCTGGCGCTTCGGCAAGGACTTCTGGACGACGTTCGACACCAACGTGCCGGTGCGCATCGGCGGCGTCGCGGTCCCCGCCGGCGCGTGGTTCCTGACGCTGTCCCGCCGCGAGGGGAAGGTGTTCGCGCAGTTCAACGACCCGGCGAAGATGCGCGCCGCGAAGCTCGACGCGTTCATCGCCGATCAACTGCCGGCGCCGGCGCACGAGGTCGAATTGAAGGTCGAGCGCAGCGACGCGACGACGTCCGCGCTGACGCTGGAGCTGGTCGCCGGCGCGGCGGCGATGACGGCGACGTTCGACGTCAAGTTCGGCCCGTTCCACCTGACCGCCCCGATCGACGCGCGGACGGAATGACCCGGCTGGGAGGGTGCCTCGGCACCCGTCCCTGCACCCTCTAGGCGGGATTCGCCCGGACCCCGACGGCGCGCCTGCATGGCACACTGCGGGAACGGTGCGCCATGGGGCGCGCCGTCGCGCGCTCGTCGTCCCCGCGGGCGTCGCGGCGTTCCGCGACCCGTCGTGGAACGCGATCGGTCCGAGCCGCCGGGGTTGGCTCCACGAGTCCGTTCGATGTCGTCGCGGTTCGACTCGACCTGCTGGACCGAAGTGATCGGAGCCGCGCGCGGCGATCCGCAGTTGCGGGACGTGTTCTGCCGCCGCTACGAGCCGGTGATCCGCGCCTACCTGTCGGCGCGCTGGCGGATCGGGGTCGAACGCGAAGAGATCGCCGACGCCACGCAGGAAGTGTTCCTGCAGTGCCTGCGCGGCGACGGCGCCCTCGAGCGCATCGACCCGAATCGACCGGGCGGACTCCGCGCGTTCCTGTACGGCGTCACCGCGCGCGTCGCGGCGGGGCTCGAGCGGCAGCGCACGCGGTGGAACCGGTCGAACGCCAAGCCGGCCTTCGATCCCGACGCCGTCGAGCGGTCGGACGTCACGCTGTCCGCGGCGT
>JAEUIB010000328.1 GCA_016795255.1 Planctomycetota bacterium | reverse complement strand
AGGCCCGGCGCGATCGCGACCGAACACGACTTGGACGGAGTCGTCACCGTCCCGACGATCGCGAAGTCGTCGATCGTGTCTCCGTCCACGTCGGTCAGCAGCAGTTCGTTCGCCGGCGCGGGCACGAGAATCGTGGCCGTCACGGAGAAGCCGAACAGCCCGAGGTTCGTGTTGATGCGGAGGTTCGTCTGGCCGTCGACCGTCGCCGCGTCGAGCAGCCCGTTCCCATCGACGTCGAGCAGCACGTACGACTTGATCGACGCGCCGCCGTTCGTGATCGCCGGTCCCATCAGGAACGAGCCGGACGACGTGGGCGTGAACACGCGCAAGCCATTGCTGGTCGCGATCACGTCGTCCCGGCCGTCGGCGTTCACGTCGGCGCAGCGCAGCAACGACGCGGTCGACGTCGCGTTGCCGAGCGTGGTCCAGGCCGCGAACGTGCCGTCGCCGAGGCTGCGCCAGATGTGGACCTTCGACGTGCTGTTCTCGAGCAGCGCGAGATCGTCGTCGCCGTCGGCATCGAAATCGCCGCCGGCAACCGCGATGAAGAACGTCGGGACGACGGTGGTGACGACGGACCCGAATCGACCGAATCCATCGCCGCGCTGCGACTGGATGCGCAGGGGATTGATGCCGACCGAGACCGCGTCGAGCCGCGCGTCGCCGTCGACGTCGGCGAGCGTCATCGGCGACGCGTCGACGAACCCGGGAAAGAACTCGAACGAGAACTCGGGATTCCCGGCCAACGCGGTCGAGCCGATGAAAATCCATGCAGCGGTGAGCCGAGCCCAACGTCCAACACCCGTGCGCATGCGGCACTCTCCTTCGTCCGCCCGTGGTCGCGGGAAGGGTCGCATGAACCGCGGATTCGGTCAATCCGGCGCTCGGGTCGTTCCACGACGCGACGGAATCCGTCGCCGACTCGCGCGCGCCGGCCTTGCGCGGTTCACCCCACCGTCGCGAGGCGCCGCGCCGATTCGGCTTGGTAATGATCGAGCCACGCGAGTTCCGCCTTCGTCAGCTCGGCGCGATCGATCAGGCGTTCGTCGAACGGCACCCACGTCAGGGGTTCGAACCCGAAGTAACGCTTGCCGTCGACGACCTTGTTCAGGTCCTTCACGACGTAGAGGTTCTCGATGCGGATGCCGCCGAAGTCGGCGCGGTAGTACCCGGGCTCGATCGACGTGATCATCCCCGGCGTCAGCGCGACGACGGCGTTGGCGCGCCGCTTGGGCTCGGCGATCGCGAACGGACCTTCGTGGACGCACAGGAACGCGCCGACGCCGTGTCCGGTGCCGTGGTCGTAGTTGAGGCCATCGCTCCACATCGGAGCGCGCACGAGAGCATCGATCGCCGCGCCGCTCGTGCCTTCGGGGAACACGGCCTTCGCGCCGCCGATGTGCGCTTGCAGCACGCGCGTGAACAGGCGGCGTTGCTCGGCGGTCGGCGTTCCGACCGCGACCGTGCGCGTGGCGTCGGTGGTGCCGCCGTCGCATTGGATGCCCGAGTCGATCAGGAACAGCTCGCCGACGCGCAGCGGATGCTCGCCCGCGTCGCCGTAGTGGATGATCGCGCCGTTCTTGCCGGTCGCCGAGATCGTGTTGAACGACAGTCCGCGATAGCCGGGGAGATCGGCGTAGTACGCCTCGATGCGATCACGGAACGACGCTTCGGTCACGGCGTCGCCGGCTTCGATGCGTTCGTCGAGCCAGCGCAGGGCACGCGCCTTGGCGAAGCTCGCGAGCAGGTTCGCGCGCTCCATGCAGCGCAGCTCGTGCTCGTTCTTGACGGCCTTCGCCAGCTCGATCGGGCTCGCGGCGCGGACGACCGTCGTGGCGCGGGCGCGCCCGAGCGCGGCGAGCACCGCGTACGTCGTCGCGTCGGGATCGAGCAGCACGCGCGCGTGTTCGACGCGCTCGAGGAACGGGACGAACTCGGCGTACTCGTGCGTCACCAGGCCGGGGATCGCGGCGCGCGCGTCGCGCTCGATCCGTCGGTTCGGAGCATGCATGAACACGTGGACCGACGACGCGTCGACGTAGAGGAACGCCTCGAAGACCGGGTTGTACGGCACGTCGTCCATCGAGCGCAGGTTCAGCAACCACGCGACTTGGTCGAGCTTGACGACGACCGTCGCGGTCGCGTCGAGCTTGCTCAGGTGTTGCCGCAGCGCGTCGAGCTTCGTCGCGACGCTCGCCCCGGTCCATTCGGGCGGACACTCGATCAGCGTGGACGTCGGCGGCCGCGCGCGATCGCTCCACAGGGCGTCGACGAGGTGACCGGCGATCGGCACGAGCCGGCCACCGTACGGAGCGACGAGCTTCTCGAGGGCCTCGACGGTGCCGATCGCGAGCACGGCCGGATCGAAGCCGAGCGCGAACTCCTTGCCGTGGGCCTTCGCGAACTCGCCGATGCGCTGACCGAGTGTCTTCGCGTCCTTCGTGCCGACGCGTTCGAGCGCGATCGTCGAGCCCGCGAGCTGGCGTTCGGCCTGCAGGTGGTAGCGACCGTCGGTGAACAGGAACGTCTCGCGCGGATCGAGACCGACCAACAGGTCGCCGGCGGATCCGGTGAATCCGCTCAGCCACTCGCGCCGCGCGTTCCAGCGCGGGAGGTACTCGTTGATGTGTTCGTCGGCGCTCGGTACGAGGTAGTGCGAAACGCCGCGCGAACGCATCGCGTCGCGCAGGCCGGTCAGACGGTCGAGGATCGAGTTCATGCGGCGGAGGATACCGCCGCGGAAGGTGTGCCGAGCCCCATGCAGAACGAAGAGGTCCTGAAGGCCAGTCTCGCGGCCGTGGCCCGCGACGGAGCCGGTTTCTGTGCCGACGTGCTGACGGACCTGGGGCGTCATCATGCGTCCAGCGTCGCGGCCCTGCCGTTCAAGGACGCCGCGGGGATGTGGAGCGCTCTGCATCGGTTCAGCGCGGCGCCGACGCCGAGCGCGCCCGCCGCCGCGCCGAGTCCGGCGATCGTCGCGTTCGCGGACTCGCTGATGAAGGTGTTCGCGAAGCGGCTTGGGCGCGTCGCGTGGACGCCGGGCATGGCTCTCGCGTGGAACTCGGCGCTCCGCGCGTACGGGGATCGTCTGTTGTCGAGCTGAACGAGAGCGGTCGCGACGCGGTTCGATCAGCGCGGGACGGCGTGCGCGCGCGCGGCGCGACCCAGGCCGTACGCGGCGACGAGCCCGGCGACGACGATCGACGACCAGAACAGGACGGGGCGATCACGCCGGAGGCTCGCGATGGGGTCTTCGACGACTCCGTGCTGCAGACCGGGGATCCACGTCAGCAGGCGTCCCGGATCGTCGCGATGCGTCCCCGCCGTTCGGATCGCGGCGTTGCCGATCGTCACGATGCGCGCGTGCGTCGCGGGTGTCGCGCTCGACGTCGACTCGAATCCCGATGCGGTTTCGGTCGAGGTCGAAGCGCTCGACTTGTCGCTGTCGAACCAGCGGCGCGCGAGCGCGAGAGCGTCCGGTTCGGACTCGGTGAGCTCGATCCGGATCGACATCCCGTTGCCGTAATCGACGTCGACGCGGCGACCGAGCGCCGTCGTGCGCGCGGTCGGGAACAGCGTGCTCGGCGCGGACTCGTACAGCAAGCGGTCCGGGAAGCCCTCGCGCCACGCGAACGTCGGCGTCGTGGCGGCACGCGAGCGGACGAACAGGACCAGTCCCGCGGCGAGCGCGGCGAAGGCGAGGACGACGAAGGCGAGACGCTGGGTCACGACGGACTTCCGTGGAGCAGAGTGCGGCAGGCTTCGATTTGAGCATGCGAGCCGACGATCACGAGGACGTCGCCGGCGGCGAGGCGCAGCTCGGGACCCGGGCTCGCGGAAGCGACGCCGTCGCGGACGGCCGCGATCACGGACACGCCGGTGCGCGCGCGCAGCTCGAGCTCGGCGAGCGTCTTGCCCGCGGCGGGGGACGAGTCCGGGACGCGCTCGATCTCGACCTGCGTCAGTGCGAGGAGTTCGCGGACGGCGTCGAGCGATCGCGTCGGAGCGGTTCCCGTGCGCAGCACGTGGTAGCCCTCCCGCCGCATCAGTTCGGCTTGGACGACGATGTTGCCGCGCGGCACGTGCAGGTGCTGCAGCACGCGCGAGAAGATCTCGATCGACGTTTCGAACTCTTCCGGGATGACCTGGTCGGCGCCGAGGCGGAGCAGTTCGTCGACCTCGCGGATGAAGCGCGTGCGGACGACGACGTGGACGTTCGGTGCGAGGTTGCGGACCAGCGCGACGGAGTGACGCGTCGCCTGCGGATCCGACATCGCGAACACGACGACCTTCGTCGACCACAGGCCGGCGTGGATCAGCGTTTCGCGACTCGACGCGTCGCCGAATTGGATCGGGATGCCGAGCTTGCGGCCGCGTTTGACGCTGTCGGCGTTCAGATCGAGCACCGTGTAGCGGATGCCGCACGCGGTCAGGACTTGCGCGAGTTGCTGACCGCAATGGCCGAAGCCGATGATCAGCACGTCGTGCGCGCCGCGCTTCTCGTCGCCGCGGCGTTCGGCGAGTTGGCCGCGGGCGCCGAAGCGGATCAGGATGCGAGGCGCGGCCTGCAGCAGGAACGGCGTCGCGAACATCGTCAGCACGGTCACGGCGTAGAAGAGCTGCTCCTCGGTGTGCGTCAGCATCTCGCCGGCTTGGTGGGCGACGATGAACGAGAACTCGCCGACCTGTGCGACCGCGATGCCGACGAGGACCGCGAGGCGCTTGCTCTGCGTCAGGTACAGCACGATCGGCGCCATGACGGCGAACTTGACGAGCACGACGGCGATGCCGACGGAGAACACGAGCCACGGCTGCTCGGCGACGAATCCGGGCTGCAGCAGCATGCCGACGGACAGGAAGAACAGCGCGTTGAAGACTTCGCGGAACGGCACGACTTCGGCGATGACTTGATGGCTGAAGTCGGACTCGGCGATGAACAGGCCCGCGACGAACGCGCCGAGCGACAGCGAAAGGCCGAACGATTCGGTCAGCGCCGCGGATCCGAGCGCGACGCAGACGACGAACAGGATGAACAGCTCGCGGCCGCCGAACTTGACGACGAGATGCGCGGCCCACGGGAACGCGTAGCGCGCGAGCAGCAGTACCAGCGCGATGCCCGCGATGCCTTTCACGATGCCGAGGCCGAGTGCCGTGACGTCGGCGCCGTCGCCGCTGCTCAGCGCAGGCAACAGCAGCATCATCGGAATGACGGCGAGGTCTTGCATCAGCAGCACGCCGAGCGCGAGCGTGCCGTGCGGCGACTCGAGCTGGCGGGACTCCTGATAGGCCTTCAGCACGAACGCGGTGCTCGACATCGTGCCGAGGAAGCCGAGCAGGATCGCGACCGGCGTCGACACGCCGAACGACTTCGCGATGGCGAAGACGACGAGCGTCGTCAGCGCGAGCTGGAATCCCGCGCCGAACACGATCGCGCGCTTCTGCGCGGAGAAGCGCGCAGGCGAGAACTCGAGACCGAGCGTGAAGAGAAGGAGGACGACGCCGACTTCCGAGAGTCGCTCGACGGCTTCGGTCTCGCGGACGAGCCCGAGCGCGTGCGGACCGGCGATGATCCCGACGAGCAAGTACCCCGCGAGCGACGGCAATCGCAGCGCGCGGAACGCGAGGATGGCCGGGATCGACACGGCCAGCAGGACGACGATGTCGCGCAACAGCGGAAAGTTCATCGGGGGCGGAGACCATAGACGAGCTTGGCTCGGGCCGCA
>JAEUIB010000297.1 GCA_016795255.1 Planctomycetota bacterium | reverse complement strand
CGCCGGGGCGGTCCCCCTTTGGGCGCCTGCCGCGCAGGCAATCAGTCCATCTCGCCCTGGTTCGTCACGATCTTGTCGACGAGCCCGTACTCCTTCGCCTCGGCGGCCGACAGCCAGAAGTCGCGGTTCGCGTCCTTCAGGATCTGCTTCGACGGCTTGCCCGTCTCGGCCGAGACGATCTCGTTGTACTTGTCGCGGATCTTCACGATCTCGCGCGCCGTGATCTCGATGTCGGACGCCTGACCCGACGCCGCCGTGGACGGTTGGTGGATCAGGAAGCGCGAGCTCGGCAGCGAGTAGCGCTGCCCCTTCTCGCCACCGAGGAAGATGATGATGCCGGCCGACGCGCACAGGCCCGCGCAGACCGTCCGGACCGGCGCCTTCACGAAGCGCATCATGTCGTAGATCGCGAACCCCGAGTCGGCGTCGCCGCCCGGCGAGTTCACGTAGACGGTGATCGTCTTGTTCGGATCGATGTGGGACAGCACGAGGAGCTGCGCCGTCACCTTCTCCATCAGTTCCTTGTCGACGGGCTTCGCGATGAGGATCGTGCGCGCCTCGACCATCTTCTGGGTCAGGAGCGCTCCGTAGTCCTGCTTGTTGCCCTGCGGAGTGTGGCCGCACCCCTTCTCGTCCTCCTCGTCGTCATCTTCGTCGAGAACGAACGAACGTGCCGTGGTGCGAATGGACTGCTGAGACATCGCGGACTCCCGTGCAATGACGCGCTGACTCTAGGATCGGCTGAACAGGGCTCAATCCCTGTGCGAAAGTTTCGGCGCTCGCTGCGCGAGGTGGAGCGCGACGTTCCGCCAGGACGCGCCGGGTGTTAGCAGCCCGTTGAAAAAGTCGGCCGGCAGTCGGGCGAGCGAGAACGAGCAGGGCGAGGCGCGCCGACGAGGCGTATCGACGGAGAGATACGGCGAGGAGGCGCAACGAAGAACTGCTCGTTCGCAGCCGGCCGAGTGCCTGCCGACTTTTTCAACGGGCTGTTAGCCCCGGCCACGCGCAGCCGCACGGATCCGCGATGCCGAGTTTTTGGACACTTCCGCCGCCCCCCTCATTCCTTCTCGTTCTTCCCCTTCGGGTCGTTCTGTCCGGCCGCGGGATCCTTCGGCGGATCGACGACCGGCTTCTTCGTCGGCGGTCGCGTGCGCTCGTCGGTGTCGCCCGGGTCGATGCCGAGGTAGCCGAGCTGCTGGAGCGCGCGGTTCGCGTCCTCGACGACCGACGCATCGACCCTCGGTCCGCTCGTTGCCGCCTTGCGGAAGCCCTCGTCGTGCGACCGGACGTTGTAGCCGCGCGACGCTTCGCGCAGCGCCTTTTGCAGCATCCGCTTGGCCAGCGGCCCCCCGTCGTACGACTGCATGTCGCGCCCCGTAGGCACGCCGAGCAGCGTCAGCACGACCGGCGCGACGTCGTAGATGAAGCCGGCGTCCTCGATGCTGCCCCGACCCTCGAGGATCGCGTCCTTGCCGAAGCCCGGCGCGACGTCGGGACCGGCCATCACCACGATGCCCGGCGGGCCGTCGAGATGGTGGCCGGACAGTCCTTCCGGATGCGGCTGGTCGAGGAACTCCGCGTGGAAGCCGTGGTCGGAGCAGACGATCACGTTCGCGTCGGCGGGCGCGCCGGCGAGGACTTCGCCGAGGATGCGATCCGCCTGCTCGTAGCTCTTCGCGATCGCGTCCTTGAACTCGGCGACGTGCTCGGCCGGGATCGCGTACTTGAACGCGCCGGGCTCCATGTATCGCCAGAAACGATGGCTGACGACGTCGGTGCAGCCGAAGTACGCCATCGTCAGATCGGGCTTCACGCCCTCGCGGCGCTGCATCGCCTGCACGACACGCAAGTAGATCTCGTCGGCCTCGACCGACCACAGCGTCTGCGCGACCAGCTTCTTCTCGGCGTCGCCGAGCGGGATGCTCGCGGGGATCGCGAAGTACGACGACGCGACGGTCTTCAATCGGTCACTCGCGCGCACGTCTTCGACGATCGGCACGAGTTCGTCGAACAGCGCGCGCGGCCACGTTTGGTCCGGCAGGTCCTTGCGGACGCTGCCCTTCCAGTTGAACGCGTTCTGCCCCGCCGTCGAGTACGGCGCGACCATGAAGCCGGCGATCTCTTCCGCCGGCCACGTCACCCACCAACCGACGCACAGCGTCTGCAAGCCGTAATCGCTCGCGATGTTCCACAGCGCCTTGGTGCGGCGTTGCGACGACGTGTACGGATTGCCGGTCGGATCGAGGAAGTTCTCGATGCCGTGCTCGCCCTTGCGCATGCCGGTCGCGATCGACGTCCAGCACACGGGCGACAGCGCGGGCTTCTCGGTGTACAGGTACCCCGCCGAGCCGCGTTCGATCAGCGCCTTCAAGTGCGGCATGCGGCCGGCGCGGATCAGCGGCGCCGCGACGCGCCATTCCATGCCGTCGAACCCGACGAGCACGACCGGCCGATGATCCCGCGCGGTCTTCTCGTCGCCGCCGCACGCGGACAACAGCACGGCGAGTCCGACGACGAGCGACGACCCCAGCGAGCGGACCATCAGCGGCTCCCGAGCAGGTGGTTGTTCTGCGGCGACCACAACAGCCAGTCGTAGACCGGCAGGAAACTCGCGAACTCGTCGGCCACCGTCGCGACGAACCCGGGATCGAACAGGCGCGGATCGTCCTTCTTCAGCGACTTCCACACGAGCATCCGATGCTGTCCCGGCTCGCAGTAGCGGAAGTAACCGAGCAGGTCGTCCCACTTCAGCGCGCCGCAGCGGTACTCCTGCTTCCAGTCATGCAGCCGCAGCGAGTAGCCGCCGCGGACTTCGTTCAAGCGACGCGCGAACTCCTCGGCTCCGGCGCGTTCGCCGCAGCGGCGCTTCGCGTTGGCGACGTCCCACCACGCTCGTTCGTGGACGCGCAACCCCATGTTCACGCCGTGGAAGTCGACCTCGAGCACGAGGTTCGCGTGGACGTAGCTCGCGTCGGTGTCGGACTCGAACTCGACTCCGAGCAGATCGCGCAGCGGCTTCTTCGCGGCGTCCGACGGCGCGAAGTAGAGCCACAGCGAGTCCACGCGGTTGCCGTTGAACTTGAACGGGTTGTGGATCGACGTCCGCAGCGTCAGGTCCGCACCTTGCGCCGCCAGATGGGAGTGGATCGGCGCGCCGATCGCGGCGAGCTTGCGCTTCAGCAGCAGCCGCTCGGCGTTGCACTCCGGGTCGCTCCATTTGTGCTTCTCGAACGCCAGGAAGTCCTTGCTGGACAAGGGCGGAGCGTCTTCGAACCGGGCGGCGGGGAGTTTCTTCTTGGAGGCGGCCATCGCCCGCGAGTCTGGCCCCTCCGCCGCGCCGCCGCAAGTCTCGGTTCCACGGGCTTCGTGCCCGGCTTTACCGGAACCGTCCTGCCCCGTAGAGTTCGCCGGCTTCCCCCCATCCGGAATCGACCATGTCGAAAGCACCCCAGACCTTCCAACCGCTGCCGAAACTCTGGTTGGACGGCCAGGTCATCGCGACCGAGCAGGCCACCTTCCACTTCTTCAGCCACGCGCTGCATTACGGCGTCGGCGTGTTCGAAGGCGTGCGCTGCTACACGCTCGAATCCGGCACGCCGGCGATCTTCCGGCTGAAGGAACACATCCGTCGCTTGATCGATTCGGCGCGCATGTGCCTGATCGAGGTCCCGTTCACGCAGCAGCAGCTCGAGGACGCGTGCGTCGCCGTCGTGCGCGAGAGCGGCGTCGACGCGTGCTACCTGCGGCCGTTGATCTGGATCGGCGAAGGTCCGCTCGGCATCGGCTCGACGTCGAACAAGATCCGCGCCGCGGTCGGCTCGTTCCCCTGGGGCGCGTACATGGGCGAGGAAGGGCTCGCGAAGGGCATCCGCTGCTGCATCAGCTCGCTGTCGCGGATCCCGCAGAGCAGCAACCTGCCGAAGGCGAAGATCTGCGGCCAGTACGTCAACTCGGTGCTCGCGAAGCGCGCCGCGCAACTCGCCGGCTACGACGAAGCCCTGCTGATGGACCACAACGGTCACGTCACCGAAGGCACCGGCGAGAACATCTTCATGCTGCGCGACGGCATCCTGAAGACGCCGCCGCTGTCGACGTCGATCCTCGCCGGCATCACGCGCGCGACGTTGCTCGAACTCGCGCGCGAGCGCGCCGCGAAGCTCGGCATCACGGTCGTCGAGACGAACTTCGGTCGCGACGAGCTGTACTGCGCCGACGAGATCTTCCTGACCGGCACGGCGGCCGAAGTCACGCCGGTCCGCGAAGTCGAAGGTCGCACGATCGGCGCCGGCAAGCCGGGCCC
>JAEUIB010000264.1 GCA_016795255.1 Planctomycetota bacterium | reverse complement strand
AGCTCTCGACGCGCACCTCGCGCAGCGGGATCGGCTCGCCGCGAGCGTCGAGCAAGCGGACGAACGCTTCGCGTCCACGGGTGAGTTCGACTCGGCCGTCGCGCGGCTTCTCGACGAACGAACGCGTGACGTGGCCCGGTGCGGAACACTCGAGACGGACGCCGGGAGGCAGCGTCGCGGGCCAAGCGAGCGATCCGTCGGCCGCGGCCGTGATCGAGCCGCGCTCGCCCGACAAGAAGAACGGCACGGCTCCGGCGGCCGAGACCCAGCGCAGCGTGGCGTCGGGAAGCGGAACCCCGTCGGTCCCGACGACGACGACCGCGTGCGGCGGCTGCGCGGGGGTCAGCACGAGCACGACGTCGTCGAGTTCCGGCGCGCGCAGGTCGATGCGTTCGCGCCACGCGGGAGCGAATCCGGTCGCGATGCCGCCGAGTTCGATCGGCGCGCGCGGCAAGCCGTCGACGTGGAATCGACCCTCCGCGTCGCTCGTCGCCGATCGGTCGCCGGCTTCGAACGGGCCGACGTCGTTCGCCGACCGGACGAACACCTCGGCCCCGGCGATCGGCTTGCCGCCGGCGTCGACGACGCGACCGCGCAGCGACCGCGGCGGCGCGAGCCCGATCGAGCCGACCTCGACGAACGTCGACGTCGGCTCGACGGCGACGACGAGACTCGGGGCGAACGGCTCCTTCGCGACGTGGACGCGAAAGCTCGGCGGAGCGTCGGAAAGCGGGATCGAGAACGATCCGTCCGCCGCGGTGGAGCCCGACGCAAGAACCGCAGGAATCTGAGTTTCCGGACGCTCGTCAGGCGAACTCAGCAGGTTGATCCGGGCGTGCTCGACGGGAGCTCCCGACGCGTCGAACACCGCTCCGCGCACCGTCACGGCGGGCAAATCCTCGGCGGCCGTGCAGAGCGGAGCGAGACCCAGCAGCAACGACGTGACGAGCCCTCGGAGCATGGGAGATTCCATCGGAAGCGGATTGCCGCGGCATGGTAGCAGTGGCCGGATCCCGGGTTCTGGAGCGGTCGTGGACAACCTCACGCACACGTTGTTCGGGTTGGTCCTCGCCAAGACGCGCCTGGGCCGGTCGTCGCCGACCGCCGTTCCGGTCCTCCTCATCGGTTCGAATCTGCCGGACCTGGATGTCGTCACCCGGTTGTTCGGCGGGCACGCGGGTTACCTCGAGCATCACCGCGGCCTGACGCACGCCGTGATCGGCATCGTCGTGCAGGTGATCGTGCTGGCCGTCGTCGCGTGGTGGATCGAGCGCATCACGGCTCGCGAGCGCGCCGCGAGCACGCCGTTAGCGCGCGGATCGCCGCTGCTCGCGGCGGCGGCGGGGCTGTTCGCCCATCCTCTGCTCGACCTGATGAACGAGTACGGCCTGCGCCCGTGGCTGCCGTTCTCCGACCGATGGATCTACGGCGACCTCGTGTTCATCGTGGACCCGTGGCTGTGGTTGATCCTCGGCGGCACCGCGGCGTGCATGGGGGCGAGGAGCCTGCGCGGCGATCGTGCGTGGGGCGTGCTCGCGGCGCTCGCGACGGCGTTGTTCGTCGCGAAAGAGCTCGGGCTCGTCGCGCGCGGTGCGGACGAGTTGCCGCGCGGGTTCTTCGCGGTGTGGTTCGCCGGGCTCGCGACCGTCGTCGTGTTGCGTCGACGACCTGCGCGCGCCGGATCGTCAGGGATCGCGTTGCGCGTCGGCGCGGCGGTGGTCGCCGCGTACCTCGCGCTGCTGACGATCACGCGCAGCGTCGCGGAGCACGCGGTGCGCGAACCGATGGGTCGCGTGCTCGGCGGAGCCGAGCCGCTGTCGTGCAACATGAGTCCGCGACTGGCGACGCCGTTCCGTTGGGAGTGCATCGTCTGCACCGCGGACGCGGCCTACTGGTTCCCGATCGACGTGTTCGGCGCGGTCGGCGAGCC
>JAEUIB010000251.1 GCA_016795255.1 Planctomycetota bacterium | reverse complement strand
AGGCGGTCGCTCTCGGGCTGGTGTTCGACGGTCCGACGAACGGCTCGCTCGCGCTGACCACGCAGTGGGCGACGACGCGGCGCGTGACGTTCGGCGGTGAGCCCGGGCCCGCGGTGTTCGCCGATGCCGATCCGATCAACGACTTCATCGGCGTCGGTGGCGAGTTGAAGACGATCGTCGGCGGCCAGGGTGGCGGCGCCGGAGGCTCGCGGACCGAGGGGTTGTCGCTCGACTGCGCGGCTGTGACGCTCGCGGCCGGTTTTCCGCTGACGGTGCTCGACGCGAAGGGCGGCGGCGGTGGCGGCGGTGGCGGCGCGCTGATGATCCAGGCTCTCGGTGAGATCCGATTGAAGGGACCGGCCGCGCGAGTCCGCGCCGTCGGTGGGGGTGGCGCGGGCGGAGAATCGACGCAGAACGCCGAGAAGGGCGGCGGAGGTGGTGGCGGCTCGGGCGGCGCCATCGTGCTGCAGTCCGGAGTCAACGTCGTGATGGAGAACACCGCGAATCCGCCGGGCGGCGAGCGCGTGTTGGACGTCAGCGCCGGCTGCGGATGCAACGCGACGGTGCTCAGCGCCGCGGCCAACCTCGGAACGCCGGGCGGAGATCAAGGGTCGCTGCAAGTCGGCGACGGCGCGCCCGGCGGTCCCGGCATCGTCCAGGTCCACGTCCCGATCGGCGTCGCACCCGTTCTGGTCGCGTCCCAGATCGGCGCGCGCGTGTGGCGCGGAGTCGTCCACGCGACGGCGCCGATCGGCTGCACGGCGTCGAACTCCGAGTTCATCGACGTGTTGGTTCCGACGGCGAAGACTCCGCTGCCGTACGGGTCTCGTTCGATCGCCCGGTCGACGTGGTTCGACCTCGGGATGATCCAGCCGCCGTTCCGCGCGCCCGTTCCGACGCCCGCAGGATCGATCGATGGGCCGTTGTTCGGCGTCCCCGGCGCCGGTCCGTTGTTCTCCGGCACCGATCCGACGACGGGGTTCGT
The DNA here is from genome assembly GCA_016795255.1 of Planctomycetota bacterium. Taxonomy (GTDB): domain Bacteria; phylum Planctomycetota; class B15-G4; order B15-G4; family JADJEK01; genus JADJEK01. The sequence goes on along the minus strand of JAEUIB010000251.1, from coordinate 8,368 downwards.
CGCCGTCGACCCGGACGGCGACGTCGTCGGGGCGCCCGCGGCGCATTTCGAGCTCGATTCGCCCGACCTCGGCGTCCCCGACTATTTGCCGCAAGCCCCGAGCCCGCAAACGGTTCGGATCCGATTCCAAGGCGCCCCGGACGATCCGCTGAACCCCGGGTTCCCCGACCTGTCGCAGGCGACTCCGTTCATCGCCGACGCCACGCGATTGAACGGCGTCCGTCACGTCCGTTTCGAGATCGAGTTCGACTTGGCCTCGACGAATCCGACGCTGGCCACACCGTCGACGCCGCGTCCGCAATTGAACGTCTTGCGGATTCCATTCCGGTACTGAGCGAACGTGGTCCCATCGGCGCCGCCGCAACACGGGCGACCTCCGCGGGGGCGAGTTTCGAGCTCCGGGAAGTCACCGGCACGGGCTAGTCGGCTATCCGATGGCGGGCGACGGTTCGTCGTCGTCCGGAATCGAGTGGTCGAGACTCGCCGCTGTCCGGAACTGCACGACCTGCATGAATTGAAGTGCATCGGGCAGCATCGAGTTTCCGCCGGTTCGATCCTGGGGTAACCTCTGGCCGCGGTCTTGCCCCCGTGACCGAAGCCCCGTCCGATCCCGCAGCCCGGCGGTCGATCGGACTGGGCGTGCTTTCCCGCCGCCGTGCATCCGATGCGCGCGCGGCTCGTCGCTGCGGGAGATGTCCATGTCGATTCGTTCGTTCCCTCGCCTGATCGCCGCGCTCGCGCTGACCATGTCGTCCGCGTTCGGTGGGATCACGCTGAAATCGATCCAGTTCCCCGCGACGGCGGGTGGCGGCGGCGGCACGACGAACCCGCCGAACCAGGCGCCGCTGTCGCAGCGCGTGGTGTTCGTGTTCAGCGGCAAGCCGAAGATCGGCCCGGGCATCGCGTCCGGCGTCCGGATCGAGGTGTCGGCGTTGAACTCGTCCGGCCAACCGGTGGGGCAGCTCGCGTTCGGGACGTTCAGCGTCTCCGGCAAGAAGCTGATCTTCACGCCGCGGTTGCCGACCGGCGCGCTGCCCGACAGCTTCGGACCGACGACCGACATCGCGGCGAACGCGTCGCTGCCCGGTCTGCTTCCGGGCACGACGTACCAGATCAGCCTCGAGCTCGCCGGTGGCAACGCGATCAAGAACTACTCGAAGACGTCGCCGAACGTCTCGCTGCCGGTCCTGTTCACGACGGCGCCGACGTCCGTCGGTTCGATCGGAACCGCGGGCTACTACGCGTTCGCGACGACGACCGCGCCGAAGCTCCTGAAGAAGAACGGCGTGCTGCCGAAGACCAAGACGACCGGCCTGCATCCGAACGTGCTGTTCGATGCGGCCGGCTTGTTCGCGGCCATCCCGAGCTCGAAGAAGCCTCCGTTCACGCTGCGCTTCGGTGCGCCGTTGAACCCGGAGCCCGAGAATCTGCTCGAGCGCATTCGTCTGCGGTCGATCCTCGACGCGAGCGCGACGCCGGTCGACATCCCGATCCCGATCACGGTCGTCTTGAGCGAGAACGTCATCAACCGATCGACGGTGCTCGTCTATCCGAACGGCAGCTTGCCGTTCGGCCACACGCTCGCGCTGGAAGCCTCGGACCTGCTCGAGAACATCTCGGGCGCGTTCGCGAACGACGGCTCGACGCCCGAGGCGTTCAAAGAGATCGCGCGCTACGTCGTCACGCCGGATCCGAGTCCGGGCAATGCGCTGGACGGCGAGATCTTCGAGAACTTCGACACGAACGAACGTGAAGACACGTCGATCGTTGCCGCGGGTGCGCAGCTCGCGAGCTGGAACGGTCAGACCGACGGCGCGCTGCGCGCTTCGTTCGGATTCGGCGGCGACGGCTCGCTCGGACCGTTCGCGGCTCCGACCGCCGGCGTCCTGACGATCACGCTCGACACCGACTTCCAGACGTTCCCGCTGCTGTCGGGCGCGACGCCCGGCGCCGAGCCCGGAACGATCGTCAAGGGTGGCGTGTTCAAGTTCACCGACTTCCACCTGCCGGCGAACGTCACGCTGCGCGGCGTCGGCTCGAACCCGCTCGTGATCACCGCGACCGGCGACGTGCTGATCGAAGGTGTCATCGAGTGCTCGGGCCAGAACGGCATCGGTGACGACACGTTCAACTCGGCCGTGACTCCCGCGCCGGGTGGATCCGCAGGCCCCGGTGGCGGCAAGGGTGGCGACGGTCACCCGGTGTTCGTCCCGAAGGGCTCGAAGTCGCTGATCTTCATGGTCACGCCGCAGTTCGGCCAGAACGGGTTCGGCAGCGGCAACGCGCTGCCGATCGGTGGCGGCGGCGGTCAGAGCGGCGCCACGCTGCCGTGGCCGGCGTTCAGCAACGGCGCCAACTGCGGCACGTTCAACGAGACCGGCGACGGAAGCCGTGGCTCGGGTGGCGGCGGCGGTTCACTGAACGTGTTCCTGCCCGAAGCGCCGGAGCCGATCACGGTGCCGGTGTCCGGGCGACGCGGTGGGTTCGGCATCGGCAACCATCTGCCGTTGACGTTCTCGCCGGGCTTGCCGTTCCCGGTGCCGAACAACCCGAACGCCTACGACGGCGTCAGCTTCAACGCGGTCGCGCGTCCGAACCCGAACCCGACGTTCGCGGAAGCGGTCCAGCAGGGGCTGATCTTCGACGCGACCAACAACTTCAACCTCACGACCGCGTGGGCGATCTCGAAGCGCGTGACGTTCGGCGGCAGCCCGGGTCAAGCCGTGTTCTCCGACGCCGACGCGAACAACAACTTCATCGGCGAAGCCGGTGAGGTGAAGACGATCGTCGGCGGGCAGGGTGGCGGCGGCGGCGGCTCGCGCACCGAAGGTCTGTCGCTCGACTGCACCAAGGCCACGATCTCCGTCGGCTTCCCGCTGACGGTGCTCGACGCGAAGGGCGCGGGCGGCGGCGGTGGTGGCGGCGCGGTGATGATCCAAGCCCTCGGCGAGATCCGCGTGAAGGGAACGGCCGCCCGCATCCGCGCGCTCGGCGGTGGCGGCAGCGGCGGTGAGACCACGCAGGGTGGCGACGTCGGCGGCAACGGCGGCGGCGGCTCGGGTGGCGCCGTGATCCTGCAGTCGGCCGAGAACGTCGTCATGGAAGCCACGGCGAACCCCAACATCGTCAACCGAGTGATCGACGTGTCGGCCGGTTGCGGCTTCAACGCGTTCATCCTGTTGAACGGCTCGACGGGTACGTCGGGCGCCGACTCGGGCTCGCTGCAAGTCGGCGACGGTGCTCCGGGTGGTCCCGGCATCATCCAGGTGCAAGTCCCGGTCGGCGTCACTCCGACGCTGTTCGCGACGCAGATGGGCGCCCGCGTGTGGAAGTCGATGACGAACCCGCCGAAGGGCATGAACTGCCCGTTCTCGACGTCGTCGCTCGGCAACTCGGAGTTCATCGACGTGCTGGTCCCGATCGCCAAGACGCCGGTGCCGTTCACGTCGAAGTCCAACGCACGGTCGACGTGGTACGACCTCGGGTTGATCACCCCGCCGTTCCGACCGCTGGTCAACACCACGGCCGGCGCGATCGCCGGTCCGGTGTTCGGTGTCCCGGGTGACGCGCCGCTGTTCACGGGGACGAACCCCGCGAACGGCCTGGTCCAAGTCGACGGTCAGGGCAACGTCGTGAATCCGTTCGACAACGACTTCGACGTCGACTCGCCGGACCTCGGTCTGCCGGACTTCCTGCCGCAAGGCACGGATCTGCAGACGGTCGCCGTGCGGTTCCAGGGCGCGGACGAGGATCCGCTGAACCCCGGCTTCCCGGACCTCACGACGGCGACGGCGTTCGTCACGGACGCGACGCTGCTGAACGGGCGCCGCTTCATCCGCTACGAGATCGAGTTCAACATCGCCGCGGCGGTCGGTGTCGTGCCGACGCCGACGACGCCTCGTCCGCAGATGAACTTCCTGCGCATCCCGTTCCGGTATTGATCGGACGCGGGTCGGCCGCAGGAGCCCGAACGGAATCGGGGCCGCCGTGCGCGAGCGCGGCGGCCCCGATTCGTTGCAACCCGAGCGCATCGCTCGAGCCGCCGACGTTCACGAGGTCTCGAGGATCTCCTTCAGCACCGTGCGCGCGGCGGCCTTGTCGTCGTCGGTGTCGCAGCACAGCACCAGCGTGACGCCCGCCAGCACGCGACGCTGCAGGTCGAACACGGCTTCCCGTCGACCGGGCTCGGAGGTCTCGGCGCGATACCGGCCGTAGAACCCGGCGAGCGAGATCTTGTTCTTCTTCAGGTCCTTCAGCAGCTCCGGCGACGGACCGAGGTCTTTCGCCCAGAGGTCGACCGCCTCGCGCGGGATCCCCCGCGGCCACTTGCGCATCACCAGGACCCGGAATCCAGCGGACTTCGGTGGAAGCTCTTTGATGTTGACCGTGCGGATCACTCTGCCTCACGCTCCGGGCGTTCTTCCCAGGTTCTTCGTCGCCCTTCCCGTAGAAGAGCGCGCGAAGCATATCGCGCTCGGGGGGAACGCGAGCCGGGCTTTTTCAGCGCGTGTCGGACAGGATCTTCAGCCAGACGTCGAGATCGGGATCTTCGACGGCGCCGCCCGCGGTGCCGCCGAGATAGCCGAGCGCGGCGAGTTGCTCGAGCTCGGCGGCGTTGAACACGATGCGCGTGCCGGAACGGAATCGCGAGTCGGACGCGTTGGCGCGCAACCAGCGTTCGATGCCTTCGAACATCGGCCGCGCGGTGGCGCGGTCGAGCTCCTGCATCAGGTTCTTCGTCTCGAGCGGATCGTTGCGCAAGTCGAAGAACCCTCGCGTCGGTTCGGCGACGGAGAGGATCAGTTTCGCTTGCGGCGTGCGCGCGGACTTCGCCGGGAAGTGCGAGTGCTCGGAGAACGCGACCAGCGTCTTCGCGTGACCGGACAGGGATCCTTCGAGCGACTCGCCTTGCCACGACGTCGGCGCCGTGGCTCCGACCAGATCGACGATCGTCGGCGCGACGTCCAGCAGGCGCACCTGCTCGGGCACCATGCGCGGCGCCAGTGACGGGTGGTACACGATCAGCGGAACGCGCAGGTTCTCGTCGAACAGCGTGTAACCGTGACCGGAGCCGCCGTGCTCCCAGAACTCTTCGCCGTGGTCCGCCGTGACGACGAGCAGCGTGTCGTCGGCGAGCCCGCGCTGCTCGATCGTCTCCCAGAACCGCCGCAGCCAGTCGTCCGTCGCTGCGATCGACGCGTCGTAGAGGTCGCGGATGTAGCGGCGATCGGCGTCGTCGAGCGCACCGGCCTTCGCCTGCTCTTCGTGGTTCTGGACCAGGTCGGCGATCCGATCGTGGAACGCCAGCGCGCCGGAGTACGGCTCGACCCACGTCGCGTGATAGCTCGCGGGCGGCTTGTACTTGTGCACGTCGTAGGTGTGCAGGAACAGGAAGAAGCGCTCGTCGTCGCGGATGCCGCGCAGCCACTGCAGGGCGCGGGAGACGGTCGTCTCCATGTTCAAGCCGGCGTCGTCGTAGATCTCGAAGCCCTGCGCGAAGCCGATCTTCGCCGCCATGAATCCGCCCGACGTCACCGCGTGCGTGCGGAAGCCGGCGTCGGCGAGGACTTCGGCCAGCATGTCGGCCGTGTCGCTGATGTGCCCGGGATCCTCGAACCGTCCCATGCCGAGCACGCTCGGGTACAGCGACGACAGCATCGACGCGTGCGAGGGCGCGGTCCACGGCGCCTGCGAGATGCACTGGTCGAACGCGACGCCCGCGCGGCCGATGCGATCGAGGAACGGCGACGTGTTGCGCGAGTACCCGTAGAGCCCGAGGTGGTCGCGACGCAACGTGTCGATCGACACGAGGATCACGTTCTTCGGACGCGACGGAACTTCGGAACACGCGGGGGAGCACGCAGGAAGCGCCGCGCCGGCAACGGCGACGACCACGAGCAGTTGGGCGAAGCGCATGGGCGGAGTATACAAGTGCCTCGATCCAGGCCACGCGGGCGCGGAGGAAGCATGCCGAGCGTCGTGTCGATCAACAGCCGCGTGGTCCGTCCGGAAGACGCGTTCGTGTCCGTGTTCGATCGTGGGTTCCTGTTCGGCGACAGCGTCTACGAGACGTTCCGCACGTACGACGGCATGCCGTGGTTGTTGGACGAGCATCTGGAACGGCTGCAGAGCTCGGCCGATCGCATGGGCCTGCCGTTGCCGGGCGGACTCGAGCGCATCCGCGACGACGTCGCGTCGGCGCTGACCGCGTCGGCGGAGTCGACGGCGGCCGTCCGCATCGTCGTCACGCGAGGAGCGGAGGTCGGACGGATCGACCTCGATCCCGGCACCGCCGGAACGCCGGACGTGTACGTGCTGGTGCGGCCGTACGCGCCGGTACCGGAGGTGGCGTATCGCGACGGGATCGACCTCGCGCTCGTCAGCGTGAGACGCAACGCCCGCGACGCGCTCGACCCGGCGATCAAGAGCGGCAACTACCTGAACAACATGCTCGCGCTGCGCGAGGCCAAGGCGCGGGGCGCGTACGAGTGCGTGATGCTGAACAAGGACGGCTTCCTCGCCGAAGGTTCGACGTCGAACGTGTTCCTCGTGCAGGGCGGAACGCTCGCGACTCCCGCACTCGACAGCGGGATCCTCGCCGGAGTCACGCGCGCGTACCTGATCCGCCTCGCGCGCGCGTCCGGGATCGTCGTGCGCGAGGCGATGCTGCGCGACGCGGACCTGCGCGCGGCCGACGAGGTCTTCATCTCGGGCAGTTTGAAAGAGGTCCTCCCGGTCGTGCGCGTCGACGGTGCGACCGTCGGCAACGGTCGACCGGGACCGATGACGTCGCGGCTGTCGGCGGCGTACCGCGCGGGCATCGACGCGGCGCGTCGGAGCCGGTGACCGCGTCGGCCGATCCACAGCGAGGCCCGTTCGATTCCCTCGCGCGACGTCGCCGTCGCGCTCGTTGACGCGGAGGCGCGATGACTTGGATCTGGTGCGTCGGGGCGTTCCTGGCCGGAGTGCTGGTGTCGGTGCAGACCGGCATCAACACGCAACTCGGGCGTCAGCTCGGCCAGCCACTGCAAGCGGCCTTCGTGTCGTTCGTCGTCGGCACGCTCGCGCTGGCCGCGGCGATGCCGTTCCTGCGCGTGCCCTTCCCCGGCCTGGGCAAGGTCGCGAGCGTCGGCCTGCCGTGGTTGTCGGGTGGAATCCTCGGGGGCCTGTTCGTGTTCTCGATGATCGCGCTCGGCAGTCGCTTGTCGGCCGCGGTGCTGGTCGGGCTCGTGGTCGGTGGCCAACTGATCGCGTCGCTGGTGCTCGACCATTTCGGCTGGCTCGGCTTCCCGCAGCACGTGTTGTCGCTCCCGCGCGTCGCCGGCGCCGCGCTCATCGTCGCGGGGGTGCTGCTGATCCGGAAGTTCTGACGGGACCGGGCTCGACGCCATCGTCTCTCCGGGTGCGCGGCCTTCGAACCCACTCCGGGGCCGCCGCCGGAGTTCTTCGAACGAACTGTGACCGTTCGTGGAACGGCTGGTAAAACCTGCGGTCGCAGCTCCGGGTCCGCGTGAAGGAGGTTCGATGGTCCTGCCGCACACGGAAGCCGCCGAAGGCAACGGCGGCCACAACGGCAAGCGCCGGACGTTCGACACCGTCGTCACCGACGTCGTCGTCGAGACCCCGGACTCCGCGACGCTGTACCTGCACGCACGACCCGAAGATCGGGAGTACCACGCGGGCCAATTCCTGACGATCGATCCGCACCAGTTCGACGCGTTGCGGAACATGATCGGCTACCTCGAAGACGCGAAGGGCCAGAAGGAAACGGCGCGCGCGTACTCGATGGCGTCCGGCCCGCACGATCGCGAGCTCGCGATCACCGTCAAGATCGAGCCGTACGTCAGCGGCGAGACGAAGTATCCGCCGCTGCTGTCTCCGTTCCTCGTCCGCGGTTGCTACCGCGGCATGCCGATGACGGTGTCCGGTCACTCCGGGCACTACGCGATCAGCCCCGACATCGTCACCAAGACCGATCACCTGATCCACATCGCGGCCGGCTCGGGAATCGTGCCGAACTACGCGATGGTGCGCTGGGCGCTCGAGGTCGGATTGCCGGTTCGACACACGCTCGTCTACGGCAACAAGACGTGGCGCGACGTGATCTTCCGGCGCCAGCTCGACGACCTCGTCGACCGCTTCCCGGACAAGCTGCGCGTGATCCACGCGCTGACCCGCGAGACCGAGTTCCAACAGTGCGCGGGCCGCGACGTGCGGCGCGGTCGCGTCACCGAAGCGTTGCTGCGCGAGGTCATCGAGGACCCGCGCTCCGCGATGGTCTACACCTGCGGCCCGGCGATCACGCGCTGGGAGAAGGTCCGTGCGCGCGACGCGGGAGTGGCGCCGGCGCCGCGGTTCATCGAGAGCG
>JAEUIB010000144.1 GCA_016795255.1 Planctomycetota bacterium | reverse complement strand
ACGCTCGCGCTCGCGTTCGGTCACGGGGACGGCACGTTCTCGAACGGCGCCGTGCTGTACTCGGCCGGCCTGTACGCCGGCGCCATCGCCGCGGCGGACCTCGATCTCGACGGTGACGTGGACGTCGTGACGGGCTGGAAGTACTCGGTGTCGGTGCGTCGCAACGACGGCCACGGCGCGCTGGGACCGCAGGAGAACTTCTCGGTCGGCGCGTACGTCAAGGGCATCGCGACGGGCGATCTCGACGCGGACGGCGACGTCGACCTGATGGCGACGTCCGGGGGCTCGGCGGGCATGCATCTCGCGTCGAACCACGGCGACGGCACGTTCGCCGTCACGGCCCACGTGCCGGCGTCGTCGCAGTGCTCGAGCGTGCTGCTCGTGGATACGAACGACGATGGCTTCGTCGATCCGTGGTCGGCCGATGTCGTCACCGGTCAGATCCACGGCGCCGCGAGCCATTGCGCGGCGGCGGTCTACGGCGTCGCGAAGCTCAATTCGCTCGGCTGCGCGACGACGTGGGCCGCGCAAGGCACGCCGTCGATGACCGGCTCCGGCTTCACGCTGCGCGCGGAACACGCGCTGCAAAACGCGCCCGCGCTGCTGATCGTCGGCTGGGCGCCAGCGTCGCAGGGGACGAGTCTGGGCACGCTGCTCGTCGCGCCGCCGTGGATCTTGGTGCCGACGGCGACGTCGGCGACTGGAGCTCCGCCGTGCGCGGGAGAGGTGGCACTGGCGTTCACGGCCGCTCAACTCGCCGCGGGGACGATCGGCACGAAGGTCCACGTCCAACTCGCGTACGCCGACGCCCAACAACAGGACGGCACCGGCGCCGCATTGAGCGACGGAGCGTGGTTCGAACTCCGCCCGTGAAGCAAGCTCCCCCGGAATCGACGCGCGGGGATCACAACTCTCGTCCCAGCAACGACCTGACCCGGCCGCGTTTGCCGCCGGCAAACGCGGCCGCCCTAACTCGAGTTCAGATCAGGACCTAACGCGCGTGCGGTTGCCGGCGACTGTCGCGCGCGCGTTAGGTGCCCATCGAGTAAGGACTTACGCGCTCGGGTCCAAGGCATGGAGCCGTCGAGGGGTGAGGATTCGAAGCGCCGGGGTCCGCGACCCGGCGTGCCGACGCGGAGCCTCCGCGAATCCCGCTAGGATCCCGTCAACTCGAACGTGAGGCCGTGCGATGGAACGGGTGCGCCCCTGGTTGTTGCTGTCGCTGCTCGCGTTCGCCGCTCCCGCGGATCCGGTGGCTCTGCGGGTCCAGCCGAAGGTCGGCTCGATCGTCCGCTTCCGCACGACGCTCGGCCAAGAACAGATCAACGAGACGCGCGGGATCGAGGTCGTGACCGCGTGGGCGACGACGCAGAGCCTCTCGCTGCGCGTCCTCGGTCGCGGTGACGACGACTCGACCGAAGCGGAGCTGACGTTCGACCGCATCCGTGGCCGCATGCAGCTCGCCGCCGAACAAGAGGTCGCGTTCGACTCGAGCGTCCCGATCGAGCCGCACACGAACGCGACGGTCGCCGCGCTCGTCCGGTTGAAGACCGCACTCGCCGGCAAGGCGTTCCCGCTGCACCTGTCGCCGACGGGCAAGGTCTCCGACGTCGAGCGCTACGCGACCGCGATGAAGGCGTCGATCGAGGAAGCGCGCGCGGCCGCGCCCGAACTCGGCAAGCTGCTCGACGAGAGCGTCGCACTCGCGACCGACGAGCACGCGGCCTCCGTGTTCCAGGGATTGTTCGCGCCGTTGCCGACGCGCGCGCTGGACGTCGGCAAGACGTTCGCGTCCGACGCGGCGATGCACGTCTGCCTCGGCGGCGCGTCGTGCATCCCGTTCGAGCAGCGGCTGACGCTGACCGCGGTCGACGACGACACGGCGACGTTCGCGCTCGAAGGATTCCTCGCCGACGAGATGCGCACCGCGCTCGAGGCCGGCGTCAACGACGTGCGCCTGACGTCGTCGAAAGTCGACGGCGTGTTCGTCGTCGATCGCCACGACGGCCTGCCCCGCACGCTCGATTGGCGCGTCGTGCTCGAGCTCGAGCTCGCCGCCGGCACGTCGCGCGTTCGGCAGACGCGGACCACGATCGCGCGCAGCGAGCGCGCGACGACGGACGACGTGAACGGCGGCAAATGACCGAATCGTCGCCGCCGAGCGGCCGAGCCTGGCTGCACCGAAACGTCGTCGCGCTCGGCGTCGTCAGCCTGCTGACCGACACCGCGAGCGAGATGATCGTGCCCCTGCTGCCGTACTTCGTCGGCACGCTGCTCGGCGGCGGCGCGCAAGCGCTCGGCTGGATCGAAGGCGCCGCGAACCTGCTGCAGAACGTGCTGAAGCTCGTGACCGGCCGCCTCGCCGATCGCGTCGGCAGGAACAAGCCGTTCGTGCTGCTCGGCTACTCGCTGTCGTCGCTGGCGCGACCGCTGGTCGGCGTCGCGCTGTCGCCGCTGCAGGTCCTGTTCGTGCGACTCGCCGATCGCACCGGCAAAGGCATTCGCACGTCGCCGCGCGACGCGATCGTCATGAACTCGGTGCCGATGTCCGCGCGCGGCCGCGCGTTCGGCTTCCACCGCGCGCTCGACCACGGCGGCGCCGTGCTCGGGCCGCTGATCGCGTACTTGATGCTGCGCGAAGGCGGCGTCGAGCTGCGCACGCTGTTCCTGTGGGCGATCGTGCCCGGGCTGCTGACGGTCGTGATCCTGTTCGCGTTCGTGCGCGAGACCGAGCGCCCGCCGGCGTTCGCACCGATCCACTTCACCGACGGCCTGTGGCCCGACGCGCCGCTGCGGCGCTTCCTCGTGCCGCTGTTCGTCTACGGCCTCGGGACCGCGAGCGATCTGTTCCTGCTGCTGCTCGTCGGTTCGCAGACCGATTCGCTCGCCGGACTGCCGCTCGTCTGGATGGCGCTGCACGTCGTCAAGTCGGGGAGTTCGCTGCTCGGCGGTCGCATCGCCGACGCGATCGGCGCGCGCCTGACGCTCGGGATCGGCTGGGCGCTGCACACCGCGTTCTTCGTCGCGTTCGCGTGCGTCGACGACAAGACCGTGCTGGTCGCACTGATCGTCGCCTACGGCATCCAGACCGGGATGACCGAGGGCCCCGAGAAATCGTGGGTCGCCGCGCTGGCGCCGCTCGATCGTCGCGCGCAGGCGTTCGGTTGGTACTACTTCACGACCGGACTCGCAGCGCTGCCCGCGAGCGTCGTGTTCGGCGCCGTGTTCGACGGCTGCGGCAAGACCGCCGCGTTCCTGACCGCGGCCGCACTCAGTGCGGTCGGAATGATGCTGCTGGTGGCGCTGCGACCCGGACGAGCGAAGTCCGCGGCCGAGCCGCCGCCCGCGACCTGAGACCCTGGTGCGCCTCTCGGAGGAGATCCTCGTGCGTCGAAGCCTGATCGTCTGGTGTCTGTCGCTCTCGCTCGTCCCGACGACGCTCGCGCTGCGCGAGGCGAACGCGCAGGGCTTCGCCGCCGCGCCCGACCCGGACTACGGCGACGCCGCGGAGCGCGAGCGCCACTTCGACCTGCGCCACGTCCGCATCGACGTCAAGCTCGACCTCGAACGCGAGACGGTGTCGGGCGCGGTCACGCACACGATCGAGCCGCTCGCGCTCGGGCTGACCGAGATCGCGCTCGACGCGCCGGGTCTGTCGATCCGCGCGACGACGGTGAACGGCGCGAACGCGAAGTTCTCGATCGACGGCCCGCAACTGCGGATCGCGCTCGATCGGCGCTACGCGGCCGGCGAGACGCTCGACGTCCGCGTCGATTACGAAGGTTCGCCGACGGTCGGCCTGTACTGGGTGCGACCGGAAGAGGGCTATCCGGACAAACCGTGGCAAGCGTGGACGCAGGGCCAGGACGAGGACAATCGCTACTGGGTGCCGCTCTACGACTTCCCGAACGACCGCACGACGTGGGAGACGCTGCTGACGGTCAAGCAACCGCTGTCCGCGGTCAGCAACGGCGTGCTGGTCGGAGTCACCGACGCCGGTGACGGCTGGCGCACCTTCCACCACCGCATGGAGCAGCCGAACTCGACGTACTTGATCGCGTTCGCGGTCGGCGCGTGGGAGCGCTACGCCGACACGTGGCGCGAGAAGCCCGTCGAGTACTTCGTCGCGCCGGGCGTCGGCGAGGAGACCGCGCGCCGCTCGTTCGGCGTCACGCCGCAGATCCTCGAGTTCTTCTCGAACTACACCGGCGTCGAGTACCCGTGGCCGAAGTACGCGCAGGTCGCCGTCGCGCAGTTCGTCGTCGGCGGCATGGAGAACGTCAGTTGCACGCTGCAGACCGATCGCACGCTGCACGACGCGACGGCCGCGCTCGAGCGGTCGAGCCAAGGACTCGTCGCGCACGAGGCCGCGCACCAGTGGTTCGGCGATCTCGTGACGTGCCGCACGTGGAAGGACCTGTGGCTGAACGAGGGCTTCGCGACGTACTTCGACGCGCTGTTCACCGAGTTCAAGGACGGCGCCGACGAGTTCCGCTGCGAGATGCGCGACAACCAGCGCGGCTTCATGGCCGCCGATCCCGACGACGCGCCGCGGCCGATGGTCAGCGACTTCTATTCGCGCGGCGTCGGCGGCGTCAGCAACCACGTCTACACGAAGGGCGCGTCGGTGCTGCACATGCTGCGGTTCGTGCTCGGCGACGACGCGTTCCGCGCGTCGATCCGCGTCTACCTCGAGCGCCATCGCATGGGTCTCGTCGAGACGCGCGACCTGCAGACCGCGATCGCCGACGTCACCGGCCGCAACCTCGAGTGGTTCTTCGAACAGTGGGTGATGCTCGCCGGTCAGCCGGCGTTCGACGTCCGCTTCGCGTACGACGACGCGGCGAAGCAGGGCACGCTGACGGTGAAGCAGACGCAGAAGACCGGCGGCCTGGTGCCGGTGTTCCGCACTCCGGTCGACGTCGAGTTCCGCGTCGACGGCGCGAGCGACGTGCGGCGCATCCTGATCGAGACGGCCGAGCAGACGTTCACGTTCGCGCTGCAAGCGCGGCCGCAGTGGGTCCGCTTCGACAAGGGCGGCTGGATCCTGAAGACGCTGACGTTCGAGCGTTCGCTCGACGAGTGGATGGCGATCGCCGAACACGACGACGACGTGATCGGCCGCCTCGAAGCGGTCGACGCGCTGGCGAACGCGGCCGACGCGCGCGCCGTCGATTGCCTCGCGCGCGTGCTGACGTCGAACGTGCATCGGCGCGTCAAGCAGGCCATCGCCGACGTGCTGCGCGACCACCCGATCGCACCGGTGAAGGGCGCGCTGCTCGCGGCTCTCGCGGACCCCGACGCGCGCGTGCGAGCCGACGTCGTCGACGCGCTGCGCGCGTTCGACGGTGATGCGGACGTCCACGCGGCGTTGAAGCAGGTCCTCGCGGCCGATCCGGCGTATGGCCCGCGCGCGAACGCACTCGGCGCGCTGGTCGCGACGAAGGCGAGTGACGTCGCGACCTCGTGCGAACAGGCGCTGGCGACGAAGTCGCACGAGGACCGGCTCGCGCGCTCGGCGCTGTCCGCGCTCGTCGCGATCGATCCGGCGCGAGCCGTCCCGCACGTGCTCGATGCGGCGACGTACGGACGCTCCGTCGACCTTCGCCACGCGGCGCTCGACCAGTTCGATGCGATCGCGGACGCGCTCGACGCGGCGACGCGCACGCGGGCGATCGAGATCGCGACGAAGGGTCTCGCGGACCATTGGGCGCGGACGCGCCGCGCCGCGGTCAACGCGTTGGTCGCGCTGACGGCGACCGAGGCGATCCCGGCTCTCGAGTCGCTGGCCGCGCGCGAGAAGACGCCGCGCTCGCGCGACGCCGCGAAGAACGCGATCGAACGCATCCGCAAGCGAGCGAACGAAGCGAAGTGAGTCCCGATCGCGCGGCGCCTCATGCGCGGCGCTGCGCGAAGCAACTCGATCCGATCAGCCGACGCCGAGTCCGGCCTCGGCGCGGACTTCGAAGTTCGCCCACGCGACGAACGCCGTCAATTGCACGACGGCGCGTTCGTCGAGTCCCAGTGCGAGCAACGCATCCACGTGTTCGCGCGTCGTCCGCGCCGGTTCGTCGGTCAAGCGCCGCGCGTGCTCGGCGATCGCGCGCAGGCGAGGCTCACTCGGTGAGCCCGAGCTCCACCCGTCGATCGTCCGATCGTCGGCGCCGCCGTCGCGCAGCATCGCCGTCGCGCGTCGCGCGGCCTCTGCCGCGTACGTCCGCTCCGCGACGAGCAGCGCGATCCCGGCGCGCGTCGGCACGTCCAGCGCCGGCGTCGGAGTGAATTGGAACGCGCGCCAAGCACGCAGCCGTTCGACGAGCTCAGGGCGTTCGCCGAGGGCTCGCCACAACGCGATCGGCTCGTGCGGCGCGACGTCCGCCGGCGCGTCGAACAGCGGCACGAACGCCGGCCCGGGCGCCGGCCCGGGTGCTGGCCCGGGTGGTGGCCCGGGTGGGGTGCTCGTCGTTGGCGGTGCGCTGCGCGCGCGGGGCGCCG
>JAEUIB010000643.1 GCA_016795255.1 Planctomycetota bacterium | reverse complement strand
ATGCGTAACGAACACCGTCCAATTCGAACCGAGCGTTCGCGATCCGATTCGCGACGCGACCCACCGTTCCGCCGAAGTACGGATGCGAGCCGACGTAGCCCTCGAGCGCGTCGAATCCGAGCACGACGTCGTCGCGTTCGCCGTCGCGACCCGCGAGGGTCCAACTCTGCAGCGTCGCTCCGAGATCGAGGAACGACGCGCACGATCCGTGGCCGTCGTCGAGTGCGAACCGCGTGACCGCGCGGCCATCGGCCAGGCGTCCGAACTCGTGGCGCTGCACCGTGGGCTTCTGCATGCCGCGCTACTTCACGAACTCGCGCACCGCCGAGCGCACCGACTCTTGCGTCGCCGCGTCGACTCGATCGTTGTGTCCACCCGGCGCGAACACGCGTCGCTTCGGTCCGCCGTACGACTCGTAGACGACGTCCTGGTGCGACGGAGGAACGATGGAGTCCTGCTCCGCGGTCACGAACACCGCCGGCACGCGCGCGGTCTCCGCGCTCGACACGGCGTCGAGTTCGCCGGGCAGCGACAGCGCGATCGGCAACGCGAGCAGCCACAAGTTCCACCAGCCGTGCCGCCACAGGATCAGGCGTCGCAGCGGCGGCGGATTCTGCAGCACCGTCATCGCGACCGGTCGCTTGGTCACGACGTGCAGCGCGACGGTCGCGCCCATGCTGTTGCCGTAGACGAAGATCGGCTTGCCGTCCGCGACGCGCACCAGTTCGTCGTACGCGACGAGCGCGGCGGGCGCGAGCCGGTCGAGCTCTGCTTCACCGTCGCTCGCGCCGTAGCCGGGGTAGTTCACGGCCCACACCTGGACGGAGCGGTCGTCGAACAAATCGGCGACGCGCGACGCGCAGGCTTCCGCGCGCGACGCGTTGCCGTCGAACGCGAGGACGTACGCCTCGGGCGCGGCGCCGCGCTTCGACGACGCGACCCACGTGTCGAGCTTGCCGCCGCCGAACGCGATCTCACGCCGCTCGACGCCGAGTGCGACGCCGATCGGATCCCGCGACGGATGCAAGAGCAACGCATCGGCGGCGCCGCACGAGTAGACGGCGCATTGCAACACGACGATCGCGGCGAGCGAGATCGGCCATCGACGAGGACGCTTGGCGGTCATGGAGCCGCACGATATCGACCGCGACGCGCGCGCGAGTCCGTGCTCGTCACTTCTCGGACGTCGGCGGAACGACCGGTTCCGGTGGCGGATCGACGGCCCACGCCGGCATCTCCGACGCGTGCTCCAGACGCCGCTCCAGGTACGGGGTCCACGCACCCAGGGCGTCCCGCACGAACCCGGTGATCGTGATCGAGCGATCCGCGCCCGTCGACGTCCGGAGCAGGATCCGGCGCGACGTGCCATCCGCGTCGGCGGCGTCGCATTCGATCTCCACGTCGGCCTCACCGTGAGGGCGCACGAGGCCGCTGATGGTCGCCCCGTCGTACGCGATGCGAAGAAGTCGGCAGCGCCCCGACGTCGGCTCCGACCACACCATCGAGTGTGCGATCGCGGCGCGCGCGCTTCGCTTCCCGGGCACGAACTCCACGACGTGGAAGGTCCTCGGCCCCGGAATTCGCCGCACGTAGAGCAGGAAGGGCATCGAGCTCGCGCCGGACGGGACTTCCGACGTCCAGAACGAACCCACCAGGCCCGCGAAGCGCTCGAGGACGACGTCCGATTCGGCGCGGCGCTCGGGCTCCTGGAACGATTTGCGCAGCAGTTCGAGTTCCGCCCAGGAGCGGTCCTCCAACTCGTCGCGGTCGGCGACGGTGAGAGTGTCGACCCCGCTCCACGTCATCGAGACGCGTGTCGTCCCGATCTCTCGGGGTTCGAACCGCCAGATCTGGCGCGGGTGATCGCCGAACTGGAGCGACACCGGCTCTGCCACGGCGTGGAACTTCGAGACGAGGACGTGCTCCGGTTCGAACGCGAGGATCTCGAGCGTCGCGGGGATCGGCGTCGTGGCTCCGTCCAGTCGCGCGTCGTCGACACGGACGAGCCCGCCGACGCGAAGGTCGACCGATGCGTCCGGCGATCGCCAACGGCGCAGACCGTCCGTCGTCGTCAGCGCCTGCCAAACCTCTGCGCTCGACGCGTCGACCGTGCACTCGACGCGCAGCGTCGAATCGCCGGCAACCGCGGTCGCGAACGCCAACGGGAACGCGAACCCGACCACTCGACCGACGAAGCGTCGAACGTCACGCATGACGACCCCTATCCCGCGCGCCGCGCGTCGTCCCCGCCGTCATCCTTCGAGGTAGCGACGCAGCAACGCGGTCGTGCTCGGATTGAACCCCGAGATCGCCGTCGCGCCCGCGCGCGACTTCGCCAACTGGTCACGGACCTTCACGCCGAGCACCTTGCCGAGCTCGACGCCCATCTGGTCGAAACTGTTGTTGCCCCAGACGAACCCCTGCACGGCGGTCCGGTGTTCGTAGAGCGCCAGCAGTTGTCCCGTCGCGTACGCGTCGAGCCGGCGCAGCAGCAGCACGTTCGACGGCCGGTCGCCGGGGAACATCTTGTGCGGGATCAGCTCGTCGGCGATGCCCTCGGCGCGGCATTCGTCGGCCGTCTTGCCGAACGCCAACGCGTCGGGCTGCGCGAAGAAGTTCGCCATCAGCTCGTCGTGGTTCACGACCTTCTCGCCCTTCACGGCGATCGGGCGTTGGCTCTCGACGAAGCCGATGAAGTCGGCGGGCACGACGCGACCCTGGTGGAGCAGCTGATAGAAGCTGTGCTGCCCGTTCGTCCCGGGTTCGCCGAAGTCGACCTCGCCGGCCTGGAACGGCAGCGTCGAGCCGTCCAGCGCCACGCGCTTGCCGTTGCTCTCCATGTCGACCTGCTGGATGTGCGCGGCGAATCGATGCAGCGCCTGGCAGTACGGCAGCAGCGCGCGCGTCGCGTGGCCGAGGAACGTGCTGTTCCAGACGCCGAACAACCCGAGCAGCACCGGCAGGTTCTTGCGCAGAGGCGCGCTCGCGAAGTGCTCGTCGATCGAGTGCGCGCCGGCCAGGAAGCGCTCGATCGGCTTCCAGCCGTAGTGCAGCGCGAGCGGCACGAGCCCGACCGCGGAGCAGACGCTGTAGCGGCCCCCGACCCAATCCCAGAACCCGAACGCATTCGCGGGATCGATGCCGAACTTCGCGACGGCGTCGAGGTTCGTGCTGACGGCGACCATGTGACGAGCGACGGCTTTGGCGCCGAGCTTCTTCACGAGCCACGCACGGACGGTCTTCGCGTTCAGCATCGTCTCGGCGGTCGTGAACGTCTTGCTGATGACGACGACCAGCGTGGTCGCAGGATCGAGTCCGTCCAGCGCTCGCGCGACGTCGATCGGATCGACGTTCGCGAGGAAGCGGAGCCGCCGACCCGCGGCGGCCTTCGCGCACGCTCCGTCGGTCCGCAACGCTTCGGCGACGAACTCGGGTCCGAGGTAACTGCCGCCGATGCCGATCGCGACGACGTCGACGAGCTTCTTGCCCGTCGCGCCCTTCCAGCGGCCGGTCCGCACCGCGTCGGCGAACTTCTTGATCCTCGCGTTGACCGCGTGCACCTCGGCGATCACGTCGACGCCGTCGACGACGAGCTTGCGCTCCTTCGGAGCGCGCAGCGCCGTGTGCAGCACCGACCGCTTCTCGGTGCCGTTGATGCGCTCGCCGCGGACCATCGCCGCGATCTTGCTCTTCAGTCCGGCCTGCTCGGCCAGCGCGAACAACAGGTCGAGCGTCTTCGCAGTGACGAGCTGACGCGACGCGTCGAGGAACACTCCGTCGTGCTCCGCCGTCAGCGACCGGCAGCGCTTGGCGTCCTGCATGAGGTCCCGCAGGTGCAGGGAACCGGTCTCGACGGCATGGTCGCGCAACGCGGCGAAGGCGGGCGTCAGATGGATGGACATGGCGGGTCGAGGCTCCGGAGTCGTCGCGGGATCGCGAGCGCGGAAGTCCGGGAGCGTAGCAGCCCCGTGAAACACCCGCATCGAGGCGCGTGGAACATCCCGATTGGCTCCAGTTCTCGGAGAAGTCCGGCCGATGGACGGCCGCAGTTGTGCTCGTTCTCAAGCCGTCGAAACGCCTAAGTCGAAAAGCCTAAACCGGAGTTCGATCCGCCGTGACTTCGACCACGAACTCGTCGTTCCTCGCGCGAATGTCCATCGCCACGCGTGTGTTCTGTGTGCTCGTTCCCCTGGTCATCGCCATCGTCGGCGTTTCAGCCTGGCAGTCGTCGCAGTCGCTCCACGAAGAAGCGACCGAGAACAACCTGCTGACCGCGCGCTCGACGATCTCGGAAGCACTCGCGGTGCTCGACGAGATCGACGAGC
>JAEUIB010000151.1 GCA_016795255.1 Planctomycetota bacterium | reverse complement strand
AGGACCTCGAGGTGACTGGCGCGACCTAGCGCCGACGGGATCGTCTGCAGCTTGCGCTCGAGTTCGAGCAGCTCGCGCCTCACCTTCGGATCCTCGAGGCGGTCGCGCGCGTCCCGCAGCGGCAGGATCGTCTTGCCGGCGATGTCGACGACGTCGAAGCCCGCCTTGTCGAACACGTCGCGAATCTCCTCCGCCGTGTACATGCGCGTCGCGAAGCGCTCGTCCTTCGTGCCGCCGAGCCACACGGTCTTGCCGTCCTTCGCGAATCGCGCGAGCGCGTCGAGGTCACCTCGCTCGAGGAAATGCTCGAGCCCCGCGAGCTTCTGATCGACGGTGCCGACGAAGACCGCGCCGTCCGTCATGCGCTTCGCGACCGAGCGCAGCGTGCGCACCGGATCGTCGACGAACGACAGGATGTCCCCGATCGCGATGACGAGCGCGTAGGTCTTCGTCGTCAACGTCTCGATCTGCTCGAGTCCGCCGTGGAAGAACTCCGGCGCGACGCGCGGCTTCTCCGCGTCGACCCGCGCACGCGCCTGATCCAGCATGCCCTGCGACAGATCGAGGAAGTCGACCGCGTACCCCGACTTCAAGAACCGCGCACCGAACCACCCCGTGCCACAACCCGCGTCGAGCAGCGGATGCGCGAAGTCCTTCGGCAAATGCGGCTTCACGCGCGCGAGCGTCAGGTCGCGCAGCACCAGGTGATACGGATCGTCGTCGTAGATCGCGTCGTAGCGGCCGCTGATGCGATCGTGGAAGCGTTGGTTCGTGTTCTTGGGCATGGGGGTCGAGGCGCACTTCAGGGCCGGACCAATTGCACGTCAAGCTCTCCGCGCCGATCGCTCCGTCCTGCGACGTACGTCACTTGCTCTTGGACCGTCTCCCTGCCGTCGTCAGATTCAAGGGTGACAACGACGTCATATGCCTGTCCCGGCGATAGGCCGGCAACCCCGATGCCGGTCTCGATGGTTCGAGTAAGGAGCTTGGGAAGATTGAGGTCATGGGGCGTGAACAAGATCGTTGCCCCGTTCACGGGAACCGAGTCGCCGATCGTTACCCGACAGTCGACCCAATGCACGAACGGCAGCGTGACGTTCACGTCGAGCACTCCCGTCTCGACCTCCACGTTCGGTGATCGACCAAGCGCTGCGTGCGCCGGGAACCGAGTCATGGCAGACACGCGGTAGCGGCCCGGATTCAGGTTCCGAATCAAGAACCGGCCGTCGTCGCTGGCTCGGATCGTTCGATCCTTCGCGGGATCGTCCGCAACCATCCCGAAACGAACGATCGCATCTCGCGCGGGATTGCCCGCTTCGTCGCGAACCGTTCCCCCGATGCTCGGAGAGTTCTGCAAGCGAAACTCGATTGCCTCGACCGGCGTCGACGCCGTGAGCGCACGGGAGACTTTGACCACCGGCCTCGACGAGCTGTCGATGACCGTCAGATCGACGCGACCCTCGGGAACGTGTCGGAACGCGAACCGTCCTGATCCGTCGGCTACGCAGTCCTGCTTGTCGATGAAGTACGAGGTGACATCCGGGGTCGCGCTAGGCACAAGCTGATTCGTGCAATCCGCGAACGGGATCAGGCTGACACGCTGGTACGGAATCGCGACGCCGGAGGCGTCGGTCACGACTCCGTGCAGTCCGTGCGGCGGCGCCACTCGTATGGTCCCGACGTCGCGCATGCGATCCGCGCGTTCGAACTTCGGTAGTCGATATTCCACCAGCGCCGCTCGCTCATCGACGATCAGCAGCCGATGCTCGCCGTCCGCTCGAAGGTCTGAGCAAACGAACTTCCCGTCCAAATCGGTTTGCGCTTCGCACACGTCTCGGCGTGCCGCGACGTAACGCTGCTCGGGTTCAATGTCGACGCTCGGCAAGTTCCAGTCGATCACGAGCACGCGAGCGTTTGCGACCGCGGCACCACCCTCGTCGACGAGGCGCCCCGACAGTTCGACGCCCGGGTGCAGGCGCACGACCAGCTCGCCACCGTGGTTCGGTTCTTCGAGGGGTCGGACTTCGCGGAACCCATAGCCGTGCGCTGCGACGCAGGGCCAGTCGTAGGACGAAGTCCGGTAGCCTGCGAGCTCGAATCGCCCGTCGTTGCCCGACGTGACGCCGTCCGACGCGCATGCCATCCAGATCCGTGCGCCCGCGATGGGAAGATCGGTCGTCGCATCGAGCACACGGCCGATCAATGTCTCGCCGACCGCGAGTTTGAAGTCGTGTTCGCGGCTTCGGCCGGGCAGGAGATCCAGCTGCCGGGTATTCGCCATGCGATCTGGCACGGACGCTGTGATCGTGAGCGTCTCGGCGGGAATCCATGCGAGGCGGTAGGTCCCGTCCGCCGCCGTTTCGGCCGTTCCGAGGCTCTCGGAGTGACCGGGTCGCGACACGTGGAGCTTGGCGCCCGGAATTCCCATCGAGCCGTCGTGCGTGAGGACTCGACCATGCAGACCCGCGGCGGCCTGCATACGGATCTCCTCGACGGCAGCACCAACGTGCCGATCCTCGCGCAGACACTCGGGCTCGCCCGGTACGTGGACCGCGACGTCGAACGATAGGCCGGTCGGGAGCTCGACGCGGACTCGGCCGTCTGCGTCGGCTTTCTTGCGCGAGAGCACTCGTCGCGTCGAGATCTTCGACTGGAACTGAAAGCCGAACGACGGCTCGAACAGCTCGACACGGAACTCGACCACTGCGTCCGTCGCCGGTTTCCCTTCAGGGGTAATGATCAGGGCTTCGTACGTGCCATTCGCGGCCGCATCCTCAGGGGCCGACGCCCCGGTTTCGCGATCGGCAGTCCCACGCACAGGGTCCGGCGCGCCGAGTTCGGGAGAGGGGGCGAGCCCTTTCTCGATCGCCAGAGATTCTAGATCCGGCGGATTGCTTTCGAGATTCCATGACAAGACGCCGACGCAGACCACTGCTGCGGCGCTGATCAAGCCGACGATCGCCTTCGCAGAGCTGCCCATCGTGCTGGTTGCGGCACCACCCTCAACCCCCGCCCCATCCCCCGGCCGCTTCGCCAGCGGCATCAGCATCACGATCCACGCCTTGCGGTCGCCGTACTTGCGGTCGAAGCGCTCGCGCAACTGATCGAGCCCGCGCTTCAGGCGCGAGCGGACCGTGACGTCGGGGACGCCCAAGCGCTCCGCGATCTCGACGCTCGACAGGCCTTCGAAGTAGTTGAGCAGCACGACGTCGCGGTAGTGCTGCGGCAGCTCGAGCACGAACTCGACCAGCAGGCGTTGCGCCTCGGCGCGCTGCGCGAGGTCTTCGACCGGCTCGACGGGGAGCGGAGTCTCGGCGGACTGTTCGCGCCGGATGCGGCGTTCGTTGCCGCGCGCGCGCTCGCGGACGAGGTTGCGGAGGATCGTCGCCAGCCACGGCTTCAAGGGTCCCTGGTGCTTCGGCGGCGACTTCAACGCGTGGACCCACGTCTCCTGCGCCAGGTCCTCAGCGGCCCCCGGATCGCGGACGAGCACGTGCGCCAAACGGCGGATCCACTCCGCGTGCTCGAGCAGTTGTTCGATCGTCCAAGCGTTCGCGGCCGACATCGGTCCTCTCCCACAGCCGGGGCGTCGCGGCCTTCATGCCGCGTCGCGCGTGCCGTTGCGACGAAACTCGACGGGATTCCCGATCCGCCCCGGAAGAGAACCCGCTCCTCCGCGTCATTGCGGCCCCACCCGGCAAACCCTACACCGTCCCCCGATGGCCCTCGCACTCCTGTTCTGCGCGCTCGCCTGGCTCGTCGATCCCCTGGCGCTCGATCCGCTGCGCTGGAAGACGAGCCTGTTCCTGACGCTCGCGCCGCTCGCGTTCCTCGGTTCGCTGTTCGCCGGTCGGCTCAGGACCGCGGCGGCGGACGCGTTGCCGCGCGCGTTCGTCGCGGCCGCGCTGCTCGTCGTCTGGACGCTGTTCGTCGCCGTCGTGCGCATCGAGCCCGCGACGCTCGCGAGTCGCCCGATCGCGAGCCTCACGCTGCTGCTCGTCGTCGCGGTGCTGGCGTGGGCGGACGGCTACGAGCGCGCGTCGCGCTGGCCGATCGCGGCGCTGATCGCCGGCGTCCCGCTCGCGCTGCTGTGCATCGCGCAAGTGCTCGGCCACGATCCGCTGTACGGCGACGTCAACGCGCGACACGAAGCCGTCGCCACGTTCGGCAACACGAACGCCGCCGGCGAGTTCCTCGCGCCGCTGGTGCCGCTCGCGGCCGGGCTCGCGTTCGGGTTCCGCACGAGCGCGTGGATCGGCCGCTCCGCGCTGCCGCTGCTCGTCTGCGCCGTCGTGCTGACCGGCAGTCGCGGCGCGACGCTGGCCGCGGGCGTCGCGGTCGCGGCCGTGCTGGTGCTCGGCGCCCGGCGCTTCGCCGGCGACGCGCGGCGGCGCGTGGTGCCGATCGTCGTCGCGGTGGTGCTCGGCGCATCGCTGCCGCTCGTGGTCGGCGGCGCCGATGCGTACGCGTTCAAGAGCGCCGACGACGCGCCGGAAGCCGTGACCTCGCCCGAGTACCGCCCGAACGTGCAGCGCGTGAAGCTCGCGCGCGCCGCGTGGTCGATGGCGAGCCACGCGCCGCTGCTCGGCCACGGACCGGGCCGCTTCGAAGCCGAGTTCCCGCCGTTCCGCGACCCCGAGGAAGCGAAGCTCGTCACCGCGTTCGGGAAGTGGTCGGAGGCCGAAGACCCCCACGATCT
>JAEUIB010000139.1 GCA_016795255.1 Planctomycetota bacterium | reverse complement strand
CCCGTGCGCCAGCGGTCGTCGTAGTCCGGCGACAGCGTGTACTCCTCGCAGACCTTGTTCGCGTACCAGTCGCACATCGAGCGACGCGCGTTGTTCGTCACGCACATCGAGTCCTGCCAGTCGATCCACGACAGGACTTGGTCGCGGTAGCTCTGCGGCTGGTGCTCGAACAGGTAGCGGCTCGGCGCGGCGACGAAGCGGACGTTCGGCAGCTCGTCGCGATGGTCCTTCAAGAGTTCGAACGCGGCCTTGATCGGGCTCGTGCCGCGGAAGATCACCGTGCCCGCGCGCTTGCCCTTGCTGTCGTCCCAGTCCTTCATCACGTACGCGCCCTTCGCGGCGTCGTGATAGTCGGCGCTGCCGAGCGCCTTGCGATCGGGCGTCTCGACGTTCGGCCGCGTGAGGTGCAGCGCGATGATCGCGGGCGGCGCGTTCATCGCCGCGCACAACAGCACCGGCACTTCGTTGTGGTCGAACGGATGCAGGTCGACGACGTGGCCGCGCGGGAACAGATCGGTGACGCCCGGCGCGTAGATGCCGAAGTGCGTGCGCGAGTCCTCCGCGGTCTCCGGCCCCGAGTGCCCGGCGATCCACAGCACCTTGCCGACCTTCAACTGCGAGTCCTGCGCGAGCTGCGAGAACAAACGCATCGGGCCGTACTTCAAGTACGAGAACGAGCCGTACGTCGAGCACGCGCCGAAGTAGCCGACGAACTCCTTCTCGGGATGCTCGGCGAAGTTGACGCTCGCCATGCCGCACATGATCGCGGAGTTCGTGAACTCGGTGATCTGCTGCGGCAGCAGCGCGCCTTCCGGCGACTTGGAGCGCTCGTACCAGCCGAAGCCCTTGAAGCTGCCGTGGCCCTTCATGAAGCCGGCGATGTTCGTCGACTCGGCGAGGTCGGCCGCGCAGACGACGAACAGCGGTCGGCCGGCGACTTCGTTCGCGATCGTGTTGACGTACGCGCCCCACGCCGACAACCCGGTGCGGTTCGGCGCCGCCTTGCCCGGTGCGACGAACAGGTCCTGCGGGTACTTCGTCACGTCGAGGATGCGAGCGTCCCTCGACGGATCGACGACGCGCGTCCAGCGATGCGTCGTGTTCTCGTTCGTCGGCACCGCGTCGGCGTTCTTCGCGAGCTGGCCGGCGACGAACTTCACCAGCGCGTCGTCCTTCTTCATGACGTCGAGCACGAGTTCGAGGTTCGCCCTCGTCTGGGCCTGGAACGCGCCCTTCTCTTCGGGGGCCGGCTTGCCGAAGCCCTCGAACTTCACGCCGTACTTGTCCTGGAACTCGGCCTTGGTCGCCCAGAACGTCTCGGAGTTCGGCTTGTGCGCCGTGCCGTGGCTCTTGTTGTTGATGACGCCGTAGCCGCGGCCCTTCGTGTTCTTCGCCCAGATCATGCCGGGGCGGCCGTCCTTCTTCGCGGCACCGACGATCTCGCGGTACGCGCCGATCAGCGCGGCGAAGTCGGTGCCGTGCTCGGTGCCGGCGACGCGCCAGCCGTACGGCGCGAACCACGTCTCCGGCGTGCCGTGGACGACCGAGTCGTGGCACGGGTCGTCGATGCCGTAGTTGTTCCAGTCGACGAGCATCACGAAGTTCTCGAGGCCGAGGCCGTACGCCGAGTTCTTCGTCTCGTGGACCGCGCCGGCCGACAGGCCGCCCTCGCCCTCGAGGCAGAACACGTTGACGTCACGCGCTCCCGAGTGCATCAGCGCGAGCGCCTGACCCGCGGCCGCCGGAACGCCGTGACCGGACGGTCCGGTGTTGGCCTTCACGAACAGCGTCTTGCCTTCCATCTCGGCGTGGCCGGGCAAGCCCTTGTTGCGCCGGAACGTCAGCAGGTCGTCCGCGCGCAGCACGCGGTGCGGGTCCGACGACAGCGAGAACCGCGGCTCCTTGGTCTTCGCGCCCGCGGCGAGCCAGAATTCGTTCATCAGCGCCAACGCCGAGTACAGCAGCGGCGTGCAGTGTCCGGCGCCGAGCACGAACCGATCCCCGAACGCCTTCTCCGGGTGCGCGAGGTCGAAGCGCATCGCGCCCGACAGCAGCAGGCTCGTGAACAGGTAGACCTTCGAGCGCGACCCGCCCGGGTGACCGCTCTGCCGGAAATTGAGCGTCAGGTCGATCAGTTGATCGACGAGATCGGCGGTCTTTTGCAGGTGGGCGAGGTTCGCACGGACTTCGGAGTCGGTGAGGATGGTTCGCATGGGGTGGGAGCTTAGCAGCCGGGTGCGGGAAGGTCGCTCGGGGATGTCACACCTGGCGGTCTGGGCCGTTTCAGGCGTTGCCGCTCGGTCGGATTCGACGTAGACCGGGTCCGTCCGACCGCTGCCCAAGCTCTCGAGTCCGTCGTCCCGCTGCTTCCCCCCCGCTGCTTCCACCCGCTGCTTCCACCCGCTGCTTCTCGAAGAAGGGTCACCCATGTCGTTCCACCATTCGATCGTCGCCGCCTGCTTGGCGCTCGTCGCGGCGTCCGCGTCGGCGCAATCCGTCCCCGCCAGCATTTCCGGCCGGCTCGTCCCCGGCACCTACTGCGGGAACCAAGGCATCATCATCGAACACACCAGCGTCGGCGTCGCGTTCGTCACGACCGTGGATCTGTCCGGCCTCGGCCAGCAGGTCACCGTGACCGGGATGCTGAATCAGCCCGGGCCGTGCGAGTTCATGCTCGCCAGCGGGGCCACCAACAGCGCGTTCCAGGTGTTCACGTGCAACGCGCCGGCGCTCGGCTGCGAGGTGTCGGTGGACATGTGTCCGTCCCCCGCGGACGGCTCGTACGTGTTGTTCGGCTCGTTCGCGACCGCGACGATCCCGGTGTCGCAGGAGACCGGCACGTTCCTGCTCGATCCGAACTTCATGTTCCTGTTCGCGGCCGGACAGAAGACCGCGGTCTGCGAAGCCGTGCGCTTCTTCATCCCGAACATCCCGGCCGCGGTCGGCGTGGACGTGTTCTTCCAAGGGGCGCACATCCCGGTCAGCGGATTCCCGCTGCTGTCGAACGTCACCAAGATGACGATCCAGCCGCCGATCCCGGGTTGTCAGTACTTCGAGTGCTTCTGAAGCGCGGACCCGCGCGATCCTGACTCTTGCGAACTCGACCCGCGCCTGGCGTACTCGGGCGCGGGTCGATTCGTTCTCGGGGAACGCCATGCACATCGCACTTCGAGCCGCACTGGCATGCGGCATCGCTCAGGCCGCGGTCGCCGCCGACATCCACGTCCAGCCGGGACAGAGCATCCAGGCCGCGATCGTGTCCGCGCAGAGCGGCGATCGCATCCTCGTGCATCCGGGCACCTACGCCGAAGCGATCGACCTGCTGACGAAGGACCTCGTCATCGAAAGCGTCGGAGGCGCGGCGGTCACGACGATCGACGCGACCGGTTTGAATACGAGCGTGGTGCGAACGGACGGCGGACAGACGAGCTCGCCGATGCTGATCGGTTTGACGCTGACGGGCGGCAGTGGCTCGTTCGCGCCGAGTGGTCAGTTCGGTGGCGGCGGTGTGCTGATCGTGCCGGGGGGCGGCTCCCCGTTCACCGTCGAAGTCGTTGCGTGCGTGATCTCGAACAACCACGTCGGCGCAGGTTTCGGCGGCGGGGTGTTTTCCGACGGACCGACATCGCCCGGGCCAGCGACAGCTCAACTTCGCGAATGCACCGTGGAGGGGAACTCGGCATTTCGCGGCGGTGGCACGGCGGGGATCATCGCCTTGGACTCGTGCATGATCTCGAACAACATCGCTCAAGCCGAAGGCGGCGGGTCGTTCCTTTCGGGAACCTTGAGGAACACGACGTTTTCGGGCAATACGGCTCAGAAGGGCGGCGGCGCGTGGTTCCCGAGCGTGGTCCATGCATTACCCACCAATCCATACGATTTCACGCTAGCTCGTTTCATCCACAATGTCGCCACCCAGGCCGGCGGTGGTGCCTACGTCGGTACTCAGGTCGACAGTCTGTTCGACTTCCCGCTCCATGGCGCACTGCATCAGTGTCTGTTCCGTGGCAACAGCGCTCCGATCGGCGGAGGCGTATACGCACTGGTCAGTTCCGGTCCTCCACCGCTTCAAGCCGTCAATCAGTTCTCCATCTCGAGCTGCGTCTTCGTGGGGAACTCGGCCGGCATGAGTGACGGAGCGCACATCGCGCGAGTCGGCCAGAATCCGCTGCTGACCTCCGTTCTTTCCTCGTCGTTCGACGGAGACGGTGTCGGCGGGGACGTGGACATCGTGCAGATGAGCATCCTTCGCAATACGCTGAGCCCGTTCGTCGACATCGCGACGTCTCAGTACTCCGTCACGTTCTCGAACGTCCAGGGTTGGCCGCCCGGCTCCGGAAACCTCGATGCCGACCCGCTCTGGGTGAACCCAGCGGCGGACGACTACCGCTTGTCACCTGGTTCT
>JAEUIB010000123.1 GCA_016795255.1 Planctomycetota bacterium | reverse complement strand
CGGTTCCGATCCACGCCGACGTCACCGCCTACTGCGCCGTGACGCCGGGCAGCAACAAGCAGGTGTGCCAGGAGCTCGTCACGCTGCGCGTTCGCGCCGAGGCGGCCGCGGACCTCGCCGCGGTCATCGCGCCGCTGATCGTCACCGATCTGCCGGTCGTGCTGCTGGTCCCACAAGCCGATCTGCTGGCGGCAGCCTGGCTCGATCGATTGCTGCCGCTCGCCGACGTGTTGGTGACCGACAGCTCACGATGCACGTCGCTGTCGAAGGCGCTCGAGCGCTTGCTGCGTCGGAGCGCGGATCCGCACCTCGTCATCCGCGACATCGCGTACGAGCGGCTCGCGTGTTGGCGTGAACTCCTCGCGGATCTGTGGGACGAGACGATCGGAGCGGGTCACCGTCTCGACGCCGTCGAGCTCGAGGCCGAACGCGGCGACCCGACCGGCGTCCTGCTGCACGCGTTGGTCTCGGTCGCGCTCGGACACGACGGAGCGAGCCGAACGCGCCGCAACACTCCGAACGCGCAGACCCGCGCGAGCGGCGCGACGCTGACGCTGACCGTCGCGACGTCGTTCAAGGGTCAGCCGCATCGCGCGACGTTCACGCAATACGGGCGACACGTGACGCACGCGCACGACGGAACCGAGTCGTGCGAGCTGCCGCGACCGGTCCCCGACGACGCGGAGATCCTGCACTCGATTCTTCTCGGCACCGACTGCGACTCGATGTTCGAGCGCGTGCTCGCCAAAGCACTCGATCTCTACGGACCCACCGCGTGAACGCCCTGTTCATCCAGAAGGCCAAGTCCAAGGCTGCGTTGGCCGACCTGGCCGCTCAGTTCATCGCCGAGACCGCCGCCGCCGCCATCGCGGATCGGGGTCGATTCTCGGTCGCACTCGCCGGAGGATCGACGCCGCGCGAAGCGTACGTCCGCCTCGCCAAGCGCTCGGACGTCGATTGGTCGCGCTGGCACGTGTTCTTCGGCGACGAGCGCTGCGTGCCGCCGGAGCATGCGGACAGCAACTTCCGCATGGCGCACGAGGCGTTGCTCGCGCACGTGCCGATCCCGGCCACGCACGTGCACCGCATCGAAGGTGAACGCGAGGATCGCCAGGCGGCCGCGCTCGATTACGAGACCTGCTTGCGCGGCGTGCTGACGAATCCGGGCGATCCGGTGCTGGACCTCGTGCTGCTCGGCATCGGCGAGGATGGCCACACCGCGTCGATCTTCCCCGACTGCGTCGAAGTCGCGGAGGGTCCCGATCTCGTGGTGCCGGTGCTGAAGGCGGCGCGCGATCGTTCGGCCGAGCAGTGGCGCTTGACGCTGACCTACCCCGTGCTGAACGCCGCGCGCTGCGTCGCGTTCCTGACCGCGGGCGCGGGCAAGGCACCGATCGTCAAGCGGGTGTTCGCGGTGCAAGAGACCGTTCCGCTCCCGGCGGCGCGCGTGAAGCCGACGCGCGGCGATCTCGTGCTGCTCGCGGACCACGCGGCGTCCGCGTTGCTGTTCGATTCGTGAGCCGACACGGTCAGCGACGAGCGCCGCGCGATCAGTGAGCCGCGCTGCTCGACGAGGCTGCCGCCGCTTGCGCCTGAGCCGCGGCCGCGAGCAGCGTCATCACCTTCTCCGTGCTGCTGCTCGCCGCCGTCGTCGCGAAGACGAAGCCGTTCCCCATGCCCGGCAAGTCGTTCGTCCACAGGATCTCACCGGTGACGGGATCCAAGGCGAACGCCCGGCCGCCCGACGCGCAGTACAAGCGCCCGTCCTCGACGATGATCGCGACCACGCTGTACCCCGTCGACGGCAGCGACGTCGACCACTTCGTCTTGCCGCTCGTCTTGTCCAGGGCGACGACGTGACCGTGCGTTCCGAGGAACAGCAACGAGTTGATGTCCATCACGATCCTCCAAGCCTGCGCGCGGCCGCCCGCCCACGGCGGATCAGCGGCCGCGTCGTTCGTGTTCGCGGCGATTCCACTCGAGATACGGAACACCGTCGACGAGCACGTCCTCGATCACACCGTGGCCGTCCGCGTCGACGCGAAGGCGCGCGCGCAGACTGTTCGGTTCCACGGCATGCACGTCGAACCCGTCGTTCGGGATGAAGTACTGGTCGAACGCGTAGTCGACGTGGATGCTCCGATCCGTGACCGAGCGCAGCGTTCCGCTCAGCACGACGGTGTCGCTCGACGTGGCCTCGATGGGCTCGAACGCGTAGCGGAACGGCCACCACTGATCGCCGGAGCGCATCAGTTCGACGTACGTCGCGCTCCCGATGCGCGACTCCGCGTCGGCGAACGGCCCCATGTCGCCGTCGATGCGACTCGCCGCGTACTCGAGCCGCAGGAAACGACCGCGCAACGGATCGAGCGGCGACGTCGCCTCGATGTCGAGAGTGACCAGACGCCCGAGTGCGAGCGTG
>JAEUIB010000105.1 GCA_016795255.1 Planctomycetota bacterium | reverse complement strand
AACGACTGGGACCACGACTACGGATCGAAGACGTTCCGCGGGATCACCGGAAACCTCGACGGGACCGACGTGATCGAGAACCTCGTCACGGATCCGGCGACGGCGCGGCGCTTGGCGATGAAGCTGTGGTCGTACTTCGCCTACGACGTGACGCTCGACGCGACGGAGCTGGATCCGCTCGCCGACGCGTACGTCGCCAACGACACGCACCTTCAACCGATGCTGTCGGCGATGTTCCTGTCGGACGCGTTCTACGCCGACGCGGCGAAGGGCACGCACGTGAAGGGTCCGATCGAGTGGGCCGTCAACGCGCTGTTGCTGACGAAGACGAAGGTCAGCAAGTCCGACGACGTCAGTCTCGGGTACTTGCCGACCGACCTGGGCCAAGAGCCGTTCAATCCGCCGTCCGTGTTCGGATGGGATGAAGGGTTGTCGTGGGTCGGTGTCGGCGGTCTGCTCGGTCGCGCGCGCGCGGCGCAGGAGATCGCGGGTGCGCGCGACAAGGACGGCTACATCCAGTTCGACCCGCGCAAGCTGCTCGGGTCGCCGAAGAAGTACAAGAAGTTCACGCTCGAGCAGACGCTCGACCAGGTCCTCGGTCAGCTCGGGCTGAGTTCCGTCGCGACGACGACGCGCGACGCGCTGTCGACCTATCTCGCTCCCGCGGTCGGCGAAACCTTCGTGCTCGACGACGAGACGATCGACACGAAGGTGCGTGGGCTCGTGGCCCTGCTGTTCTCCTGTCCCGAGTTCCAGGTCCATTGACGAACGGGAGCGACGAACCGATGACTTGCAATCGACGCATCTTCCTGAAGCGCTCGGCGTTGCTCGGCTCGGCGGCGCTGATCCTGCCCGGTCTGCGGGCGGCGATCGCGGCTCCTGGGTCGAGCCCGCGCAAACTCGTGCTGATCGATCTGCGCGGCGGCAACGACGGACTGAACATGGTCGTGCCGTACGGCGTGAACGGCGGCGCGTACTACACGGAGTTCCGGCCGTCGTTGAACGTCGGCGCGGGCAGCGTGCTGCAGATCGGCGGCGGCTGCGGCCTCAATCCGACGATGACCGCGCTGAAGTCGCACTTCGACGCCGGGCGGCTCGCCGTGATCCCCGGAGTCAGCTATCCGGATCCGAGTTTCTCGCACGAAGTCGCGACCGAGATCTGGGCGACCGGCAGCCTGTCGTACGACTTCAGCGAGGGTTGGCTCGCGCGGTCGCTCGATCAGTTCGCGGCGCCGTCGTTCCCGTCGGCGCTCGACGTCGACGAGAGCGTGACGACGATCCTCCGCGGGCGCGACGCGTTCGTGCCGTCGTTCACGAGCATCTCGCAGATGAAGTACCCGACCGACTCGAATCATCCGGAGGACAAGGTCGCGCGTCGCGTCGCGTACCAGGCGATCGCCAGCGGTCTCGCGGCGGGCGTCGGTGCGCCGGCGACGATGAGCACGACGATCGGCGGCATGCTGAGCCTGATCGACACGCTGCAGAGCGTGCCGCAGTACGCGTACGCCGGCACGTATCCGGACCATTGGTTCGCGAAGCAGATGAAGATGGTCGCGCGCCTGCTGAACGCGAACCTCGGGCTCGACGTCTTCCACGTGATGCTCGGCGGCTGGGACACGCACAGCGATCAGGAGCTCGACGGCTATCACAGCCTGCGACTCGGGATGCTGTCGGACACGATCGGCGCGTTCTACACGGACCTCGTCAACCTCGGCATCGACGACGACACGGTGGTCGTCGTCTACTCCGAGTTCGGTCGCACCGTGTACCAGAACGGCAGCAACGGCACCGACCACGGCACGGTGAACCCGGTGTTCGTGCTCGGTGGTGCGGTGAACGGCGGGTTGATCGTCCCGCACCCGCCGCTCGATCCGAACGCGCTCGACGAACACGGCGAGCTCACGCGATCGGTCGACTTCCGCGACGTGTTCGGCACGATCGCGGATCGCTGGCTCGGGGCGAACGTCGCCCAGGTGTTCCCGGGGTACACGTACGGCGCGATGAACTTCCTGCCGTGACGCTCACGGCACGAACGTCAGAGAGCACGCATCGCTCGCGGCGACGAGCGTCAGCGTCGTCGGCGTCGCCGCGAGCACCGCGTGATGCAGCGTGATGCCGGCGAACGCCGGCGGTAGACCGGGCGGAACGACGAGTTGCGCGAACGCCGGGCCGAGTCCGGCGTTCGCCGCGATCACGCCGCTCGTGCCGACGAACGGCCCCGAGTTCAGCGACTGCAGCGTCAGCGCGAAGTACGCGTCGGGTTGCAGCGGGATTGTGAATCCGGGCGCGGGGATTCCGGGCGTCGTGCCGCTCGCGCTGCCGACGAGCGCGTAGACCGATCCGTTCGGGATGCCTGCGGTCGCGTGCAGCGCGAACTCGACCTGACCTCCGGTCGCGAGCGACACGCGCGCCTGGTCCGCCGCGAGTGCGTAGCACGCGGTGCGCACCGGGAATCCGTCGTGCTTCTTGATCGTGAACGCCGAATCGAGGCCGACGAACAGCTCGCAACCGCGGATGGCGATGCCTTCCTGATCGGTGCCCGGGAGCTGCCATTCGTCGACGACGACGCCGGCCCGCGTGATGCGCGCGACGACGTTCGCCGTGTCCCAGATCGCGAAGATCGAGTCCGACGCCGGGTCGAACGCGAGTCCCGACAGATCGGCGCGACCGGCGACCGGCACGAACGAGCCGAGGAACGTCGGCGTCGTGCTCGTCGCGCTCGACGCGATCGGCAGCCGGAAGCGGAAGATGCGGCCGTCGAGCTGCTGCGCGACCCAGAACTCGCCGCCCTCGGGCGCGTTCGCGTCGGGCACGAACGTGATGCCCTCGACACCGTCGGAGCTCAGCGGACTCATCCACGCGCCGAACGAGAACGTGCGCGTGATCGTGCCGGTCGACAGGCGGAACTCGGCGATGGAGTCGGGATGCTCGATGCCGAGGTAGACGAAGTCCGAGTCGGGGTCGGCGACGGTCACGTCCTCGAGGTCGAGCCCACCGAACGCCCACGTCTGCGGCAGCGAGCCGTCGGCTTCGATGCGCGTGACGCGGCCGTCGTCGCTGACCGCGAACAGGCACTGGAGTCGTTCGTGCCAGCACAGCCCGCTGGTTTCGAACTG
>JAEUIB010000077.1 GCA_016795255.1 Planctomycetota bacterium | reverse complement strand
GGCATGCGGCCGCGGCTTGCGCGAGCTCCGACACCAGGGTCTTGAACGTCGGATTGCCAGAATCCTGCTCGGACTCGGTCATGTCAGCGCGCCGCCGCGGTGGTCGTCGCTTCGCGGGCGTGAGCCAGCGCAGCGCGGATGAAGCCGGCGAACAGCGGATGCGCCTTCGTCGGCTTCGACTTGAACTCGGGGTGGTACTGGACCGCGACGAACCACGGATGGTCGGGGATCTCGACGATCTCCGCGAGGTCGTGGCCGTCGTGGACTCCGGTGACGACGAGGCCCGCCTTCGCGAGGATCTCGCGGTACGCCGGATTGAACTCGTAGCGGTGGCGGTGGCGCTCGCTGACGACGGATTGACCGTACGCGGCGCGGGCGTGGCCGCCGAGCACGCGGCACGGCTGCGCGCCGAGTCGCATCGTGCCGCCTTTGTCGACGACCTTCTGCTGCGAGTCGAGCAAGCAGATGACGGGATGCGGCGTGCGCTCGTTGTTCTCGGTCGTGTCGGCGTCGGCGAGGCCGGCGACGTGACGCGCGACGTCGATCACGGCCATCTGCATGCCGTAGCAGATGCCGAAGTACGGGATGCGCTGCTCGCGCGCCCACTGCGACGCGTTGATCTTGCCCTCGACGCCGCGCGCACCGAAGCCGCCCGGCACGAGGATCCCGTGGACGCCGGCGAGCGTGGTCTCGGGGCCGAGCTTCTCGACCTTCTCCGCGTTGACGCGGCGGATCTTCACGCGCGCGTGGTTCGCGATGCCGGCGTGCGCGATCGACTCGTAGATCGACTTGTAGGAGTCTTGCAGCTCGATGTATTTGCCGACGACGGCGATCTCGATCTCCGTGGTCGGGTGCTTCAGCGTCTCGACGACGCGCTCCCAATCCGGGATCGGGCAGTCCTTCGGCGCGAGGTGCAGCCGCTGCGCGATCAGCTTGTCGAGGCCTTGATCGCGCAACACGAGCGGCACTTCGTAGATCGAGAAGTCGACGTCCTTCTCCTCGATGACGGCCTTGGTCTCGACGTTGCAGAACAGCGAGATCTTCTTCTTCAGGTCGTCGGTGATCGGCTGTTCGCAGCGGCAGATCAGGATGTCGGGCTGGATGCCGATCTCGCGCAGCTTGCCGACCGATTGCTGCGTCGGCTTGGTCTTCATCTCGCCGTTCGCGCGCAGGTACGGCAGCAGCGTCATGTGGATGTAGAGGACGTTCTCGGGACCGACGTCGAGCCGGAACTGACGGATCGCTTCGACGAACGGCAAGCTCTCGATGTCGCCGACCGTGCCGCCGATCTCCGTCAGCACGACGTCGACGTCCGGGCCCGCCAGCGCGTGGATGCCCTGCTTGATCGCGTCGGTGATGTGCGGGATGACTTGCACCGTCTCGCCGAGGTACTCGCCCGCGCGCTCCTTGCGGATCACTTCGGAGTAGATGCGGCCCGAAGTGATGTTCGACGCGCGCGACATCGGCGCGTTGGTGAAGCGCTCGTAGTGGCCGAGGTCGAGGTCGGTCTCGGTGCCGTCGTCGAGCACGTAGACCTCGCCGTGCTGGAACGGGTTCATCGTGCCCGGATCGACGTTCAGGTACGGATCGAGCTTCTGGATGCGGACGCGCAATCCGCGGCTCTCGAGCAGCAGTCCGATGCTCGCGGTCGTCAGTCCCTTGCCGAGCGAGGACACCACGCCGCCGGTGATGAAGATGTGCTTCGTCATCGAGTCTCCTTGCCGCTCTTCCACCGTGCCACGCGTGCCACGAACTTGGCGTAGTCGTCCGGGGTGTCGATGCCCGCCGAGTCGACGGGCGTGTCGAGCACGCGGATCGTGATGCCGTGATGCAGGGCGCGCAGTTGTTCGAGTCGTTCGCTGCGCTCGAGATCGACGGGCGCGAGCTGGGTGAAGCGTAGCAGCGTCGATTTCGAATAGGCATAGACGCCGACGTGCTTGCGCACGAGGCCGGCGGTCAACGCCGCGTTCGGGTCCGCGGTCCACGGGATCGGCCGGCGCGAGAAGTACAGCGCGCGCCCGCGTTCACCGACGACCACCTTCACCGCGTTCTGGTTCAGGTACGTCGCTTCGTCGTGGATCGGTGCGGCCAGCGTGACGATCTCCGCGCCGGGCTCGAGCACCGCGTCGGCGAGGCGGTCGAGTTCGCGCGGGTCGATCTCGGGCTCGTCGCCTTGCACGTTGATCACCGCGTCGACGTCGAGGCCGCGCGCGACCTCGGCGACGCGATCGGTGCCGCTCTGGTGGTCGATCGACGTCATCACCGCGCGGCCGCCGAACGACTCGACGGCGGACAGGATCGAGCGGTCGTCGGTCGCGACGACGATCGGGTCGAGCCGCGTCGTCATGCGCACGCGTTCGACGACGTGCTGGATCAGGAATTTGCCGGTGTCGCGGAGGAGAGGCTTGTTGGGGAGGCGGGTCGAGCCGAGGCGGGCGGGGATGATGGCGGCGACGCGGCCGCTCATTCGTTCGCCTTGCCCTTCTTGCGGTTCTGGTTCTGCTGCTCGATGCGCTTCTTCTCGTTGTCGAAGTAGTTGCCGTCGGTGTTCGACGTCGAGATGAACTGCAACGACGAGACGTGGTTGTATTCCTCGGCGATCTTCTTCTG
Source organism: Planctomycetota bacterium (assembly GCA_016795255.1). GTDB lineage: Bacteria > Planctomycetota > B15-G4 > B15-G4 > JADJEK01 > JADJEK01. The sequence goes on along the minus strand of JAEUIB010000077.1, from coordinate 4,188 downwards.
CACGTCGGTGAACGCCTGGACCTTGCCCTTGTCGACGCGGCCTTCGCCGTACTGCAACAGGAACAAGTAGTTGCGCGCGTCCGCCGTCAGCGTGATCGCGCCGATCGCGTTCGTGCGGTCGGGGGCTTCACCCGGGGCGAGCTCGCGCGCGTAGTCGAAGAAGCGGTGCGAATCGGCGAACTCGACCAGGGACACCATCATGTCCATCGGCGCGAGCTTGATCGACGCGTCCTTGCGCGGCTGGGAATAGAGGTCCTGGAAGTCCGGGTTCGTGTCGTTGACCAACGCCAGCGTCTTGTCGGTGCGGTAGTCCGTCAGCGACAGCGCGAGGTTCTCGGCGTTCGCGACGTCGCCCGGCAACGAGGAACAGCCGGTCGAGGCGGCGAGGAGAGCGACCGCGAGCGCGCGAAACGACGTGATGACGGAGGTGAGGCGCATGGGGGGTCCGCGCTTGTGCAAAGCGCGTGACGGTAGAGCGCGCCGGAAACACCGTCAAGGCGACGGAGGACGCGGCGAGCGCTCGCGTCTCGGCCGCTATCATCCCGAGCCTCCATGGTGCGACACCCTGCCAAACCCGAACCCGAATCCCTGCGGGCGCGCGGCTTCGCCGTCGGCGCGACGCTGCGGCACGGAGCCGTCTACAAAGCTCGGGTCATCGAGGTCGAGCGCGACGGCAAGAGGTTCATCGCCAAGGACTTGGGTGCGATGCACCCGTTGTTTCGAGCGTTGTTCGGCCGGCGCGTCCTGCGGCACGAGGCGAACTTGCTCGAGCACTTGGCGCAGTCCGGGGTCGTCCCGCGGTTGGTGGAACGGATCGGCGACGACACGATCGTCCTCGAGCTGGTCGAGGGCGGCCCCCTGCGCAAGAAGAACAAGCTGCGTCCGCGGTCGCGGATCGAGACGGTGCTGAAGTCGCTCGCCGACGCGGTCGACGCGCTGCATCGCCACGGCGTGTCGCACCTCGACCTGCGCAACCGACGCAACATCCTCGTGACCGGCGACGATCGCGTCGTGCTGATCGACTTCGAGAGCGGTCGTCGCCTCGACCGCGGCGTCTTCAGCCGCATGTTGCGTTCGTTGCTCGTCGAGGTGGACCGGCAGTCGGTGCTGGAGTGGCGCCATCGCCTCGCGCCGACCGGCCTGTCGAAGGACGACCTCGACGCGCGCCGTCGCTATCGCGCGTGGAAGCGGCTGTGGTTCGTGAAGAAGATCGGCAAGCGCGTGCGGCGCGTGTTCGGCATCGGGCGCAAGCCTCGACTCCAGGCACCATCGGCGACGTGACGGCGCTGCGCGTCGACGCCGTTCTCCGACGAACGCTCGGAATCCGACGCCGACGACGGATCGCGGTTCCGATCGCGTAAACCGCCTAGATTTTGTGCTTTTCGAAATCCCGCGAGCTTGACGTTGCACGTCGATCCGACGACACTCCGCGCCCATCGGCGGTGGTGTGCGCAGAGCGTCGCGAGCGAGCTCCGCACGCGCACTGAATCAGGCGGTTTCGACACTCAGTCCCGTTGCGAACGCGGATCGCGATTCGCGGGAGGTCGTATTCGTGGGGAACGTCGGCGGCATCGAGAAGATTCTCGTCGGGTGCATCCTCGTGATCATCCTCGCGATCCTCGGCATCGCGGTCTCCAGCTCGAACGAGCCGGACGATCCGGTGCTGCCGTCGGTCGCGAACAAGCCCGAGCGCACGAAGGACCCCGCGACCGGATCGCGGAAGAAGGAGAGCTCTCCGGCGCTGATGGGCGGCGCGACGGAGACGGAAAACGCTGGCGACAAGTCGATGCAGCCGCGGCGCGTCGAGCCCACGACCCGTCAGGAGAACGGCGTTGCTCCGGCGCCGGTCGACATCACCGACGACTCGCCGCCGGTGAAGCCGAAGCGCGACGAGACCCCGGTCAAGCCGCCGGTCGATGACTCGAAGTCCCAGCCGAAGTTCCACGTCGTCGCGAAGGGCGATTCGATCGAGAAGATCGCGATCCAGTACTACGACGACCGCCGGATGGCGGCCGAGATCCTCAAGCTGAACGAGGACATCCAGCCGACGAAACTCAAGGAAGGGCAAAAGGTTCTGTTGCCCGACGCCGGGATCGTCCCGCTGCTGAAGGACGAGCCCGAGTCGCCCGCCACCGAGCCGGCGACCGAACCGAAGAAGCCCGACCCCGCCCCGTCGAAGACGACCGCGAGCAACAAGTACAAGGTCAAGAAGGGCGACACGATCCTGTCGATCTGCCGCGATCACTACGGCGGCATCGAGCGTTGGCAGGAAGTCTTGAAGGCCAACGGCTTGAAGGACGGCAAGGACCTGCGCGAGGGCATGGAGCTGACCCTGCCGTAACGCGCGCGCCGCGCGAGTCAGGACGGCATCGTGGAATCCGACCGCGTCGCGCGACTGTTCGAACTGCATCGGCGGCCCGAACACGTCGTCGTCGGCTTGATGTCGGGCACGTCGGCGGACGGCGTCGACGCGGCAGTCGTCCGCATCGGCGACTCCCCGTCGGGAGTCCGGATCGAACTCCTCACCTTCGTCGAGCGTCCCCACGCGCCCGACCTTCGGGCCCGCATCCTGCGGGCGGCGACGATGCAGGCGGCGGAGCTCGCCGAACTCGACTTCGCTCTAGGCGACGCGTTCGCGTCGGCGGCGCGAGAAGCGATCGATCGGGTGAAGGGTCGCGTCGACTTCGTCGGCAGTCACGGCCAGACGATCGTGCACGTGCCTCGCGGATCGCGAGCGCGCGGCGCGACGATGCAACTCGGCCAGGCAGCGATCATCGCCGAAGTCACGGGCCTCCCGGTCGTGTCCGACTTCCGCGTGCGCGACATGGCGCTCGGGGGCGAGGGAGCCCCGCTGGTGCCGCTCGTCGATCATCTCGTGTTCGCGAAACCGGGTGAACGACGCGTTCTGCTGAACCTGGGCGGAATCGCGAATCTGACGGCGGTGACCGGCCGACTCGACGACCTCATCGCGTTCGACGCGGGTCCGGCCAACGCGTTGATGGACGCGCTGATCCGCGAGTCGACGCAAGGCGCCGAGTCGTGCGATCGAAACGGCGAACGAGCGGCGCGCGGACGAGTCGTACCCGAACTCCTGGCGCGCTTGCTCGCCGACCCGTTCCTAGCGCAACGCCCGCCTCGCTCGGCGGACCGAGACGCGTACGGCACGGAGCAAGCCAAGCGAATCCTCGCATCGGGCCACACCGTCGACGACGCGCTCGCAACCGCAGCAACCTTCACGGTCGAATGCGTCGCGAGAGCGATCGAGTTCCTCCCACCCGCGGCAAGACCAGTCGACCGAGTGATCGCGAGCGGTGGAGGAACGCGCAATCCGACGCTGATGAGACTCTTGCGCGAGCGTCTCCGAGTGCAGGTCGACACGACGGACGACCATGGCGTCCCGAGCCAAGCGAAGGAAGCCATCGCCTTCGCGATCCTCGCGCGCCAGACGATCCTAGGCCGACCAGGAAACCTGGAACGAGCGACGGGAGCGAGCGCCCGAACGATCCTGGGCACCATCACACCGTAGGTCGCAGACGCAAGAATTCGCGCCGAGCGACCCGCGCGCAATGGACGACCATTCGCGGCGCGCACGGACCTGCGGGATCACGTTCAGTGGTTGGCCGGGTGCATCCCCTCCGGCCGCCGCGCGGAGGCGCAGCAAGTCGGACGACGTGAACGTGAACGGGACATTGGAAAACGGTGACGGCGGCGCGGGACCCGGTGGCACCGAAGGCAATGGCGAAGGGGTGGAACGATCCGGACAAACCAGCCGCCGGCCACTTCGTCCGGGTGTCGCCGTAACCCCCTTGCCAACCAAGACATAAACCGGACGCGTTTGCCGCCGGCAACGGCGTCCGGTTAGGGGGACAGATGGGGGACGGAGGCGCCTCCGTCCCCGTCATGGCCGCCGAGGTCGGGTGGGGACAGACCGGGGTCTGTCCCCGTCATCTACCGACGCCTTCAATCGCCACCGCGGAGCGCGAAGCGCGACCCGAAGTTCTCCGTCGGGTTCAAGCTCGCGCACCCTGAAAACCACTCCGTCGCCAAGGGACGTCGTGAACGGGCTCTCGCTGCGGCCGTTCAGCAGCCCGCCGCAGCTGTGGCGATCCGCTCTACACGTCTCGTCAGTACGTGACCCGGGGCGAGATCGACAGGGGTCGCCATTCACGCCCTCGAGAAGCCACCCCT
>JAEUIB010000869.1 GCA_016795255.1 Planctomycetota bacterium | reverse complement strand
TCAGGTCGGTCTGTTGGTCGCGACGCTGCTCGACCTCCCGGCGGTCGCCGAGGTCGTCAAGGTCGAACTCGGTACGGGCAACGCGACCGTCCAGCGCGAGGCCGAGGGCAAGCTCGAGGTCTTCGAGCTGCCGGTGCCCTGCGTTCTGACCGCGCAGAAGGGCCTGAACGAGCCGCGCTACGCATCCCTGAAGGGGATCATGGCCGCGAAGTCGAAGAAGCTCGACGAGATCGCGGTCGCTCCCGGCGACGTGCGGGTCGAGGTCCTGAAGATGGAGCCGCCGGCCGCCCGGCCCGAAGGCAAGATCGTCGGTGAAGGCGCCGCCGCCGTTCCGGCGTTGGTGAAGCTGTTGCGCGAAGACGCGAAGGTCCTGTGAGTCCCCCAGCGGAGCCCATGACGATGAGCCACACGATCCTCGCCTTCGCCGAACAACGCGACGGCACCCTGAAGAAGAGCGCGTTCGAAGTCGTCACCGCCGCGGCGGCGCTGGCGAAGAAGCTCGGCGGCGCCAAGGTCGTCGCGGTCGTCATCGCGACCCAGGCGATCGGCAACGCGGGTGAGCTCGGCGCGTTCGGCGCCGACGAGGTGGTCCTCGCGACCGGCGACGCGTTCGCGGGATACGCGCCCGGCGCCTACGCGCGCGCGCTGAAGGAACTCTGCGAACAGCGCGGCGCATCCGCGTTGCTGCTGCCGCATTCGGCGCAGGGCAAGGACCTCGCGCCGCGGCTGTCGGCGCTGCTGTTGTCGCCGCTGGTCGCCGACTGCGTCGCCCTCGACGTCGACGGCGGTGCGATCGTCGCCCGCCGTCCGGTCTACGCCGGCAAGGCGTTCTGGACCGTGAAGCCGAAGGGCGGTCGCTTCCTCGCGACGCTGCGCCCGAACGTGTTCACGCCGGCGAAGAGCGGCGGCGCGCCGGTGTCCCCCACGTCGTGGCAACCCTCGGCGCAGCGCGCTCCGCGCGTCGTGCTGAAGTCGGTGATCGCGCCCGAAGGCTCGAAGAGCGTCGAGCTGACCGAGGCCGACGTCATCGTGTCCGGTGGCCGCGGCATGAAGGGCCCCGAGCATTTCGCGATGCTCGAAGAACTCGCCGGCGCGCTCGGCGCGGCCGTCGGAGCTTCGCGCGCGGTCGTCGACGCGGGCTGGCGTCCGCACGGCGACCAGGTCGGCCAGACCGGCAAGACCGTGTCGCCGAACCTCTACATCGCGTGCGGCATCTCCGGCGCGATCCAGCACCTCGCCGGGATGTCGTCGTCGCGCGTGATCGTCGCGATCAACAAGGACAAGGAAGCGCCGATCTTCAAGCTCGCGACCTACGGCATCGTCGGCGACGTCTTCGAAGTCGTCCCCGCGCTGACCGCCGAGATCCGCAAAGCCAAGGGCACCTGAGCGCGAGGAGCTCGTCCGACCGGGCGCGCGCGTCGTCGTCGTCGTTGGGAGTGCGCGCACGACACGCGACGTCGATCGCGTGCTCGGCGTCGCGTGCTCCGATTTCCATCCACCGAGCTCGCGGATCAGGCGCGCCCGATCCGCGCATCGTTCCGTGGCGCCAGTGGCGTCTGGCGTCAGTGGCGGAAGTGGCGCACTCCGGTGAACACCATCGCGAGGCCGTGCTCGTCGGCCGCCGCGACGACCTCGGGATCCTTGACCGACCCGCCCGGCTGGACGATCGCGATCACGCCGGCCTTCGCGGCTTCGTCGAGGCCGTCCCGGAACGGGAAGAACGCGTCGGACGCGAGGACGGCACCCGTCGCGCGCTCCGCCGCCTTGCGGACCGCGATCTGCACCGAATCGACGCGGCTCATCTGTCCGGCGCCGACGCCGACGATCGCTTCGTCCTTCGCCAGCAGGATCGCGTTCGACTTCACGTGCTTGACCGCGAGCCACGCGAACCGCAGCGAGCGCATCGTCGCGTCGTCGGGCGCCTTGCGGGTGACGACCGTGAACTCGTCGTCGGCGCCCTTGCGATCGGGATCCTGGATCAGCAAGCCGCCGCGCACCTTGCGGACGTCGAGTTCGGCCACGTCGCGCGATCCGAAGCCGGTCTCCAGCAGGCGCACGTTCTTGCCCCATTTCGGGCGCGTGCACAGCAGCGTCACCGCGGCCGGCTGGAACGCGGGAGCGATGATGCACTCGACGAATCGGTTCGGTTGCGCGATCCGCTCGGCCAGTTCGACGCCGACCTCGCGGTTGAAGGCGAGGATCCCGCCGAACGCCGAAACGGCGTCGCCGGCGTAGGCGCGCTCGAACGCGTCGATGACGGAATCCGACACGGCCGCACCGCACGGATTCGTGTGCTTCACGACGACCGCCGCCGGACGCTCGAACTCGCACGCGAGCTGGAACGCCGCGTCGCAGTCGAGGATGTTGTTGTACGAGAGCTCTTTCCCGTTCAGTTGCCGTGCGGTCGACACGCTCGGCTCGCGCGCGTTCGCCAGCGGGAAGAACGCGGCGCGCTGGTGCGGGTTCTCGCCGTAACGCAGGTCGATGCGCTTCGACAACCGCAAGAACGACGGATCGATGCCTTCTTCGCCGCCGAACTCGGTCCGCCGCCCGAGGAACGCCGCGATCGCCGCGTCGTACGCCGCCGTGCGCTCGAACGCCTTGCGCGCGAGCCGGCGCAGCGTCGCCTGCGCCAACGAACCCTTCGAGGCTTCCAGCTCCGCCGCGATCGCCGCGTAGTCGTCGGGATCGACGACGACCGCGACGTGTTCGTGGTTCTTCGCCGCCGCGCGGATCAACGACGGGCCGCCGATGTCGATGTTCTCGATCGCGTGATCGAGCGCGACGCCGGGGTCGGCCGAGACTTGCTCGAACGGATAGAGATTCACCGCGACGAGATCGATCGGCGGGAGCGCGTGCTGCTCGAGCGCTTCGAGATGCGCGGGCAAGTCACGACGCGCCAGCAAGCCGGCGAAGATCTTCGCGTGCAAGGTCTTCACCCGGCCGTCGAGCATCTCCGGGAAGCCCGTGTACTGCGCGACGTCGACGACCGGGACTCCGGCGTCCCGCAGGACGCGCGCCGTGTTGCCGGTCGACAGGATCTCGACCCCGAGGCGCGCCAGCGCCTTGCCGAACTCGGCAGCGTTCCGTTTGTCGGTCAGCGAGATCAGCGCGCGTCGCACCGTCATCATGCGTCGTCTCCGGCGTCCTGGGCGGCGCCATTCCGCAACGTGCCTCGGGCCTTCGCCTGCAGGTACGCGTGGATGAACGGATCGACGTCGCCGTCGAGCACGCCCGCCGCGTTGCCCGTTTCGGTGCCGGTCCGGACGTCCTTCACCAACTGGTACGGCTGCAGCACGTAGGAGCGGATCTGCCGCCCCCACGCGATCTCGCTCTTGTCGCCGGCGAGGCCGCGCAGCTCCGCCTCGCGCTTCTCTTCCTCCAATTGGAAGAGCTTCGCCTTCAGCATCTTCATCGCGGTCGCGCGGTTCTTGTGCTGGCTCCGCTCGCTCTGGCACTGGACGACGATCCCGGACGGGATGTGCGTCAGTCGGATCGCCGAATCGGTCTTGTTGACGTGCTGACCACCGGCGCCGCCCGCGCGATACGTGTCGACGCGGAGGTCCTCGGAGCGGACTTCGACTTCGATGTCTTCGTCGAACTCCGGCGCGACGTCGACCGAACAGAACGACGTGTGACGGCGCGCGGCCGCGTCGAACGGCGAGATGCGCACGAGGCGATGCACGCCGGTCTCGCAGCGCAGGAACCCGTACGCGTACGGGCCCTTGACGAGGACGGTCGACGACTTGATCCCGGCCTCTTCGTGCCGGTTCTCGTCGATCAGTTCGAGGTCGAATCCTTTGCGTTCCGCCCAACGGACGTACATGCGGAACAGCATCTGCGCCCAGTCGCACGACTCGGTGCCGCCGGCGCCGGCCTGGACCGTCAGGTACGCGTTGCGCTGATCGTGAGGGCCGGACAGCAGCATCGCGAACTCGAGCTTCTCGCACAGACCGACCGCGACGGCGACCGCGTTGCCGACTTCGTCGAGCGCGGACTGCGATCCGTCCTCGGCGGCGAGTTCGTTCATGACGACGGCGTCGTCGACCGCGCGCACGAGGGCTTCGTACGGCTCGAGGACCGATCGCATGCGTTTCAAGTCCGCGACGGTCGCGTTCGCTCGCTCGGTGTTGTTCCAGAAGTCGGGCGCCGCCATCTTCTCTTCGACGGCCGCGCGATTGCGCGTCAGCTTGACGACGTCAAAGAGAGTCCCGGAGCTGCACCAAGCGCGTCTGGAGGTCTTGCAGGCGGCCGTCGAACTCGGTCATGAGAGGCTCCGTGGCCCGCCCACTTCGTCGGGCTGGCGGAAGCGCGGGATTCTAGATCCTGCGCCGCCGAACTCCAGCGCGCGAACTCGACGCCGCGCAGGTTCGATCGTCAGGACGTCGCGGACAGTTTCGCGAGCACGGCCTCGACGATGCGCTCGGGAGCGGCGAGGGCGCCGAGGCCTTCTTCCCCGCACGCGAGCCGCTTCGCGACCGGATCGACCACGGCGAACCGACGTCCGCCGTCGACGGCCTTCAGCGCGTCGAGATTCGCCTGGACGAGCGGGTTCTCCCACATCCGCGTGTTCATCGCGGGGGCGAGCAGGACCGGCTTGTCCGGCTCGAGCGCGAGCACGAGCGACGTCAACGCATCGTCCGCGAAGCCGTGCGCGAGGCGCGCCAGCGTGTTGGCCGTCGTCGGCGCGATGACGACGAGGTCGGCCCAGCGAGCCCACGACACGTGAGGGATCGACGGATCCACGTCCGCCAGGTCGTCGACCAGCACCGCGTGTCCCGACAGCGATGCGAACGTCAGCGGCGCGACGAAGCGCGTCGCGTTGCGCGTCATCGCGACGCGGACTTCGACGCTCGCCTTCACGAGCTGCGAGACGACGTCGGCGGCCTTGTAGGCCGCGATCCCGCCGCTGACTCCGACGACGACGTGCTTCACGGTTCCCGTCCCTGGCGAATCGCGTCGCCGTCCACGATGCGTGACGCCTCCTCGACGAGGCCGCGCGCCAGCGCATCGCGATCCCCGAATGCGACTCGCGATCCGTCCGCACGGATCAACTCCGCGCGATGGTGATCCGGTCCGACGTCGCCGAGCAGGTTCGCGACCACCGCTCGCGCGTTCACGCGCCGCATGGTCGCGGTCGCGCGGGCGCGCAGTTCGTCGAGCGCGATGCCCGACTCGAGCTTGAACATGACGATCGGCACGCGCGGGAACGCGCGCGCGAAGCCGTCGGCGACCTTCGGCGTCGGCAACATGCGCACGACGAGTTCGGGCGCCGTCGACTTGATCTTGCCGTCGGACTTCACAGGCGCGTAGTCCGCGACCGCCGCGGCTTGGATCAGCAAGTGCGGTGCGTCGGGGCTCGAGAACGTGCGCAGCAGTGCTTCCGACAGCGAACTGGCGGATTCGAACGGAACGAGCGAAAGGCCGGCGCTCGGAGCACTGGGCGTCGCCGATCCGAGACCGTGGAGCAGCGTGACGCGATGGCCCGCGGCGAGGAACGCCTGAGCGACGGCGACTCCCAAGCGACCGGTCGACACGTTCGACACGAAGCGGACGTCGTCGATGGGCTCCCGCGTCGGGCCGGAGGTGATGGCGACGTGGAGCGGGCGCAGCGCGAAGCCTCGACTTACTGCGCGGTCTGGACCGCGAGGATGTCGTCGACCTGGATGACGGCGCTGGACAACGCGGGCTTCAGGAAGCCGACGCCAAGCACTTTGCGCATCGCGGTGTTCGGCAACACGCCGTTCAGCGTCACCGACGCGATCCCGTCGTCGGCCGTGGGATCGGACCACGAGACGGTCAGTTCGTACGCCCAGTTCGACGCCAGCGACGGTCGGTCGAGGTGCAGGGCGAAGTCGAGTTCCACGTTCGTCGGCAACGGCAATCCGGCGGACGCTCCGGCGATGACCAGCGTCCCGTCGACGCCGGAACCGGTCGCCGGATAGAACGCGGACGTCGGCTCGTCGGTGATCAGGCCGACTTCGAAGTGACCCTTCACCTTCGGCAGGAGCTCGCACGTCACGTCGATGCTGCCCGACGCGACCGACTTGTTGTCGGCGAAGATGCCTTGCAGGTAGACCTCTTGACCGGGGATGCCGAACAGTGCCGCGTAGCCGCCGCCGCTCGTCGGCACGACCAAGACGCCGTTCTGGTTCTTGTTCGTGAACGAGCCGAGTTCGGCTTTCGGCGCTTGCGCCGACAAGTCGAACGTGGCTTCGAACAGGACGGTGCAACGGACGCCGGCGACCGCACCTAGGGCGGCGCACGCACCGATCCAGAGACCAAGCAGGGAGAAGGCGGGGCGCATGGGACCTCGAGGACGGGTTTCCACGTGGCGGCGCTGGGCGGAGTATAGCCCTGCCCCTATCGGGTTTCCCCGTACCGTTCCTGGTTCTTTTTCGCGGGAGCGACGGTGGTTTGCAGCATCGGCGCGCAAGGGC
>JAEUIB010000823.1 GCA_016795255.1 Planctomycetota bacterium | reverse complement strand
CATGCGCTACCTCGGTCGCAGACCCGACGCCCAGGAAGCCGATACGTTCGCGAAGGTCCTGTCCGATCCGCAGGCCGAGCCGAAGCTCGTGCTGCTCGCGTTGCTGTCCAGCCAGGAATACCAGTCCTATTGATCCGCTGCTGTCCGTCGTTCGTGCCCGATCCCTGACGCTGCCCTCCCTGACGCTGCCCTCACTGATGGTGCCCGGTCCGCCAGACCCCTCGATCGCCCGATCCAGGTCACCGGATCCGCCGAGTCGACTACCCCGAGTGTCCCGACGGCTATCCTTCGGACGCGCTGACGAAACGAGGTCCGTATGCGTTGCGATCGCCGACAGTTCCTGCTGACCAGCGGCCTCGGCCTCGGCGCCGCCGCGCTGTGCCCGAGCGCGTTCGCCGCGGCCAACCGCAAGACGAAGCACGTCGTGCTCGTCGCGCTGGCCGGCGGCGTCCGCAGCAAGGAGACGATCGAGTCCCCGGACAACATCCCGAACCTGATGCGGATCGCCGGCGGCGGCGTCGTCTGTCCGAACGTGAAGGCCGAGAACGTCGGTCACTATGGCGCCGCGTTGTCGCTGTTCACCGGCAACGTCGAAGTGTTCGGCATCCGCGAGTACGGCCGCTCCGAGAACCCGACGCTGTTCGAGTACCTGCGCAAGGGCCTGGCGCTGCCCGCGAACTCGGTCTGGCTGTCGACGACGAACGGCAACCAGCAGACGAACTTCAGCTACGGCGTTCATCCGAAGTACGGCCAGCGTTTCGGCGCGAACCTGATCTCCGCCGACGGCGTCTTCAACGCCGAGTTCAAACAGATCGTCAACTCGTTCGGCACGCCGAAGATCCCGAGCGAGCAGGAGGCCGACGTCGTCGCGAAGATGCGCGACGCGATCGACCTGCGGCCGGGCGAGAAGACGCTCGGGGCCGACGCCGTCAGCCAGCGCAGCGTCGAGCAGTTCATCCTCGAGGAGATCGGGGGCAAGACGGTGTCGCTGACCGGGCCGGGCGCGTCCGACGCGAAGGCCCTGCGCGTCGCGTCGAACATCCTGCGCGTGTTCAAGCCGACGTTCCTCGGCGTCGCGCTGCAAGAGGCCGACATCGCGCACAATAGCTTCAACGGCTACGTCGAGATCATCCGCCGCAACGACGCGGAGATCGGCCGCTTGTACGACACGATCCAGCAGGATCCCGAGCTGCGCGACTCGACGACGATGTTCGTGGTGCCGGAGTTCGGTCGCGATCGTGATCTCAACGAGCGCAACGGGCTCGACCACGGCGACGGCTCGACCGAGCTCAATCGCGTCGCGATGTTCGCGTGGGGCGCCGACATCCGCGCCAACAAGACGGTGAAGGAGTCGATCGCGACGATCGACCTCGCGCCGACGATCTGCCACCTGTTCGACGTGAAGGCCGAACTCGCGCGGGGCAAGGTCCTGCGCTCGGTCCTGGCCTGAAGGCGGTCATGGCGCAGCGTCAGCGCATGCTCGGCCGCGTCGTCGGCTTCGCCGCGTTCGGGATCGCGTGGATCGGATCCGTGCTCGCCGTACAGGCCGCGCCGCAAGCGCCGTCGCCCGCCCACGAGCAGGAGAATTGCCTGACCTGCCACTTCGGCATCGAAGACATGCATCCCGGCCAGAAGCTGAGCTGCACCGACTGCCACGGCGGCGACGGCAAGGCCGAGACCAAGGACAAGGCGCACGTGAAGCCGACGCGCCCGCTCATCAACGACGAGCGCGTGCTGCCGCAGGACTACGACCTGCCGTACCTCCGATTCGTGAATCCGACGAACCTGCGCGTCGTCGACCAGACGTGCGGCACGTGCCACACCGCGGCGTGTTCGGACGTCAAGCGTTCGCTGCATGGCACGACCGCCGGCCATCTGTCCGACGGCATGTACGAGTGCGGGATCCTGGAGAAGAGGGGCTCCACGTACGCGCTGTTCCACACGACGCCGGATCCGGCGCTCGAGAACACGACCGGGATCACGGCGCTGATGCCGCTGCCGAGCTTCGACGCCAAGAAGCCGACGCTCGAGTTCGCGACGCACTACCGCGATCTGCCGAGCAAGAGCTGCGCACAGTGTCATCTGTGGTCGACCGGGTTCGCGCTGCGGGGCCGGCTCGGCATGGACGGCGATTACCGCGCCGAGGGTTGCGCGGCGTGCCACGTCACGTACGCCGACGACGGCTTGTCGAAGAGCGGCGATCCGACGATCGACAAGTTCGAGCCCGGCCACGGCCTGACGCACACGATGACGACGAAGATCCCGACGTCGACCTGCACGCATTGCCATTACGGCGACGCGTCGATCGGGCTGTCGTTCCGTGGCCTCGCGCAGCTCTATCCCGGTCAGCCCGCGGGACCGCAGGTTCCGGGCACGACGCCGTATCGCCTGAATCGCGCGTTCTATCAGGCGGATCCGCTGGTGACGCCGGCCGACCTGCATCACACGGCCGGCATGGCGTGCATCGACTGCCACACGATGAAGGACGTGATGGGGGACGGCCAGCTCTACGGCCAGATGCCGCACGCCGTCGAGATCGAGTGCGAGGACTGTCACGGCACGATCGAGCAGACGACCCGCCTCGTGACGTCGCGCGGCAATCCGCTGCCTCAGTTGCAGTGGAAGGACGGCCGCGTCGTGCTGACGTCGAAGCTCGACGGCAAGGAGCATCCGGTCAAGCAGGTCGCGCACCTCGTCAGCCCGCGGCATCCCGACTACTCGCCGCGCGCCGCCGAAGCGATGACGAAGGAGCACGGCCGCCTCGAGTGCTACGCGTGCCACGGCGCGTGGAGCCCGAACTTCTTCGGCTTCCACTTCGACCGCAACGAGCAGTTCACGCAGCTCGACCTGATGACCGGCGAGCGGACGCCGGGCCGCGTCACGACCACCGAGAAGGTGTTCGCGACGATGCGCGGCTTCTACCTCGGCTGGAACTCGGAGAGTCGGATCGCGCCGTACATGGTCGGGTTCTCGACGATGGGAACGGTCCACGACGCCGAAGGCCGCGTGATCCTCGACCAGGTGATGCCGGTGACCGCGCAGGGTCTGTCCGGCATGACGATGATCCACCATCAACTGCACACGACGAGCAAGCGCGCGCACGATTGCGTCGACTGTCATCGCAGTCCGACGACGCTCGGGCTCGGATCGCCGAACGCGAGCTTCCGCCTCGGGCGCAACTTCGTCTACGTCGCGTCGGCGCGCGGTCTCGACGTGCTGGCGCTCGATCGCAAGAAGCCCGGCGATTCCGTGCCGGTCGCGACGCTGCCGATGTTCGGCGCTCGCGACGTCGCGCTGCGCATCGAGCCGCTGCAAGGTTGGGCGACGCACGCGTACGTCGCGCAGAAGGACCGCGCCGTCGCCGTCGTCGACGTGACGACCGCGGCGTTCCCGCGGCGCGTCGGCACGCTCGCCGCGAAGCACGCGTACGCGTCGGTCGTCGCTGCGAACAAGCTGTACGTCGCGGACGGCGCGGGCGGCGTGCTGATCGCCGACATCGCCGATCCGGCGCAGCCGCGGCTGTTGGCGACGGTGCCGGTCGCGGACGCGCGCGCGCTCGAACTGAATTGGCCG
>JAEUIB010000731.1 GCA_016795255.1 Planctomycetota bacterium | reverse complement strand
CCGCGAACGGTTGCGAGCGGAGAAGCACTTCGCTCGCGCTCAGGCGGCGAGTCGTCGCGGCGATGCGCGCGCCGAGCGCTCCGCGATCGCCGACGCGATGCGTTGCGCGCCGGACGACGTCTGGCTGGCGTTGGCGTCGATCGACACCGACGAGCCGACGATCGCGCAGGAGCGATTGCGGGCGCTGCCGGTCACGCGCGTGTTCGACGTCGAATGGCTCGAGAGCGTCGTCGAGCTGGCCGACGTCGTCGGAGCTCGCGACGTATCCGCGGCGGCGAACGCGAACCGCGAGCGCTGCGTCGCGGCCGGGCTCGGGCGGGCGCGCTGATCGGCGAGGACGGTCGTTCGGGTGGCCGACTTACTTCGGCGGGCCCGCCGACGGACTCTCGCCGCCGGCCGTGGGCTCTGCCGAGCGACGCAGCACGATGCGACCCAAGTCTTTGTGTTCGCGGTCTTTGAGCTCGACGTCGGTTCGCTTCAGCGTGTCGTACCCGGGCTTCGTCGCGACCAGCGTGTACGTGCCCTTCACCGTCGCCTTGGCGTGGTACGAGCCGGCGCCCTCGGGCAAGAACTTCAGTCGGATCGGCTTCCGCGACGGGCCTGGCTTGTCGCCGGTCATGCCTTCGAGCACGACTTCGGCGCCTTCGATCGGCGCGAGCGTGCCCTCTTCGACCAGCGTCACGTGCGCGCTGCCGAAGAAGCCGACCGTGAACTGGGCGAACGCGTAGAACAGCCCGAACAGCGCCGCCATGACGGCGACGATCGCCAGGAATCGGGGGTTGATCGACCCCCGCGTGTTTCGATTCCCGTCGATCGGGCGCTGATTCGATTGCATGTTTCGCGGTGCTCCTCGTGGGCGTTGTTCGACGTCTGGGCGTGTGCTCTAATCCCGCGATTTTGCCCGCCGATCGCTTCGGGTGCGAGCGACACGGCGGGGGCACCGCGACGCAGGAGCCTCCACGATGCCGAAACGGACCGACATCAAGAAGATCCTCATCATCGGTTCGGGTCCCATCGTCATCGGGCAGGCCTGCGAGTTCGACTATTCGGGCACGCAAGCCTGTAAGGCTTTGAAGGAAGAGGGTTACGACGTCGTCCTGGTCAACTCGAACCCGGCGACGATCATGACGGACCCGAACTTCGCCGACCGGACGTACATCGAGCCGATCCTGCTCGAGGCGCTGACCAAGGTCATCGAGAAGGAACGCCCGGACGCCGTCCTGCCGACGCTCGGCGGGCAGACCGGTCTGAACTCGGCGATCAAGCTCCACGAAGCCGGCGTCCTGCAGCGGTTCAACGTCGAGATGCTCGGCGCGGACTACGAGGTCATCAAGAAGGCCGAGGATCGCGAGCTGTTCAAGATCGCGATGCGCAAGATCGGCGTCGACCTGCCGCGGAGCGAGATCGCGTACTCGATGGACGACGCGCTGCGCGCCCGCGAGATCATCGGTCTGCCGTGCGTCATCCGGCCGTCGTTCACGCTGTCCGGCGCCGGCGGCGGCATCGCCTACAACATCGACGAGTTCGAGAACATCGTCTCGAAGGGGCTCCAGCTCTCGCTGAACTCCGAAGTCCTGATCGAGGAGTCGATCGCGGGCTGGAAGGAGTTCGAGCTCGAAGTCGTCCGCGACACCAAGGACAACTGCCTGATCGTCTGTTCGATCGAGAACTTCGATCCGATGGGCGTCCACACCGGCGACTCGATCACCGTCGCGCCGATCCAGACGCTGACCGACCGCGAGTATCAAGTGATGCGCGACGCGGCGTTCGCGATCATCCGCGAGATCGGCGTCGCGACCGGCGGGTCCAACATCCAATTCGCCGTCCATCCCGAGACCGGCCGCATGGTCGTCATCGAGATGAACCCGCGCGTCTCGCGCAGCTCCGCGCTGGCGTCGAAGGCGACCGGCTTCCCGATCGCGCGCGTCGCGGCGAAGCTCGCCGTCGGCTACACGCTCGACGAGATCCCGAACGACATCACGAAGGCGTCGCCGGCGTGCTTCGAGCCGACGATCGACTACTGCGTCGTGAAGATTCCGCGCTTCGCGTTCGAGAAGTTCAAGGACGCCGATCCCACGCTGACGACGTCGATGAAGTCCGTCGGCGAGACGATGGCGATGGGCCGCACGTTCAAGGAAGCGCTGCAGAAGGCGCTGCGCGGGCTCGAGACCAAGCGCTTCGGTCTGGGCGCCGATCCGGCCGATCGCCGGGTCCAGCCGCCGACGAAGGCCGCGCTGAAGAAGCTGCTCTGCACGCCGAACGCCGAGCGCATCTTCCACGTGCGCCACGCGCTGCGGCAGGGACTCGATCTCGACACGATCCACGAGTACTCGCGGATCGATCGCTGGTTCCTGCAGAACATGAAGGAGATCGTCGACTACGAGAACGAGATCGCGCGCTTCGCGGACCCGGGTTCGATCCCGGCCGACGTGATGTGGAAGGCGAAGCGCATGGGCTTCTCGGACGTCCAGATCGCGACGCTGACGGGAAGCAGCGAGAAGGCCGTGCGCGCGCGTCGGAAGCAGCTCGGCGTGAAGCCGGCGTACAAGAAGGTCGACACCTGCGCGGCCGAGTTCGACTCGACGACGCCGTACTTCTATTCGACGTACGAGCACGAGACCGAGGTCGAGGACTCTGGGCGCGAGAAGATCATGATCCTCGGCGGCGGTCCGAACCGCATCGGCCAGGGCATCGAGTTCGACTACTGCTGCGTCCAGGCGTCGTTCGCGCTGCGCGAGCTCGGGTACGAGACCATCATGGTCAACTCGAACCCGGAGACGGTGTCGACGGACTACGACGTCTCGAACCAACTGTTCTTCGAGCCGCTGACGCTCGAGGACGTGCTGAACGTCTGGGAGTCGCAGAAGGTCCACGGCTGCATCGTGCAGTTCGGCGGTCAGACGCCGCTGAACCTCGCGCGCGCGCTGAAGGAGAACGGCGTCCGCATCATCGGCACGTCGCCCGAGTCGATCGACCTCGCGGAGGACCGCGAGCTCTTCAAGCAACTGCTGAAGAAGCTCGGCCTGCGGCAGCCGGAGAACGACACCGCGACGAGCGTCGAGGGCGCCGTCAAGGTCGCCGAACGCATCGGCTACCCCGTCGTCGTGCGGCCGTCGTACGTGCTCGGCGGGCGCGCGATGGAGATCGTCTACGACCGGCCGTCGCTCGAGAAGTTCGCGGCGATCGCGCACGAGGTCGCGCCCGAAGCGCCGATCCTGATCGACAAGTTCCTCGACAACGCGATCGAGGTCGACGTCGATGCGGTCGCCGACGGCGAGCGCTGCGTCATCGGCGGCGTCATGGAGCACATCGAAGAGGCCGGCATCCACTCCGGCGACTCGACGTGCGTGCTGCCGCCGTACACGCTGTCGCCGGCGCTGATCTCGCAACTGCGCGACCACACGCACGCGCTGGCGAAGGAACTCGACGTCCGCGGACTGATGAACATCCAGTTCGCGATCCAGAAGGGCGTCGTCTACTTGCTCGAGGTCAACCCGCGCGCGTCGCGCACCGCGCCGTTCGTCTCGAAGGCGATCGGCGTGTCGCTGCCGCAGATCGCGGCGAAGGTCATGGCGGGACGCACGCTGGCCGAACTCGGCTTCACCGAAGAGATCTGGCCGAGTCACTTCTCGGTGAAGGCGCCGGCTTTCCCGTTCAACCGCTTCCCGGGCCAGGACATCCTGCTCGGCCCGGAGATGAAGTCGACCGGCGAGGTCATGGGCATCGACGACGACCTCGGCTGCGCGGTCGCGAAGGCGTTCCTCGGCGCCGGCATGCAGTTGCCGCGCGAGGGCAAGGTGTTCGTGTCGGTCCGCGACAGCGACAAGCCGGCGGTCACCGAGATCTGCCGCAAGCTGAACGCGCTCGGCTTCACGATCATCGCGACGCACGGCACGTGGAAGTCGCTCCACGAGGCGGGCGTCCGCGTCGACATGGTCCACAAGATCGGCGTCGGCCGACCGGACGTCCTCGACCTCATCAAGAACCGCGGCGTCGGCTTGATCATCAACACGCCGTCGACGGACGCGGACACGCGCCACGACGAGATCCAGATCCGCACGCAAAGCGTGCTGCTCGGCATCCCGTCGATCACGACGGTCGCGGGAGCAAGAGCCGCGACGCTCGCCGTCGAAGCCTTCCTGAAGAACGGCATCAAGGTGCGAGCGCTGCAGGACTTCCACGCAGCGATGACGTCGTCGAGGTAGGACCCCGAGAGCCCGACCAAAGGGGACAGAGCAGATGAGGGGACAGACCCCTCATCTGCTCTGTCCCTCGTTCCGTTGATCGAGCGCGGACTGAAGCGGGCGGAGCACGGGAACGTGAACGGGAACGGGACTCTGGAAAACGGTGGCGGTGGCGCGGGACCCGGTGGCACCGGAGGCGAAGGCGAAGGGGTGGAACGATCCGCGCGGGTTGGGGACTGTCCCGGGACTGTCCCCGCACCTGTCCCCACATGACGGGGACAGACGCGCCTCCGTCCCCGTCATCTACCGACGCCTTCAATCGCCACGGCGGAGCGCGAAGCGCGACCCGAAGTTCTCCCTCGGGTTCAAGCTCGCGCGCGTTTGAAAACCACTCCGTCGCCAAGGGA
>JAEUIB010000724.1 GCA_016795255.1 Planctomycetota bacterium | reverse complement strand
GTGCGACCGAGTTCAACACGACGATCGCGACGTTCCCGCGTTCGCTGCTGGCGCGCGCGTGCGGCTTCCAAGCGTGGCCGCTGTTCGAGGCCGCGCGCGCCGAGACACGCGCGCCCGCGATGTCCTGACCCAACCGTCGATCGCACGCGTCCACGCGCACGATCTCCCGCGATCTCGCACGGTTCCCGCGAATCCGAGCCGTCCAGCGGGAAGCCGAGGACACATCACGCACGGCGGAGCGCAAGCGCGCGCCGCACGTCAACGGTTCTGTTCCACGGAGCTTCCCCATGACTTCGATCCTCGATCGATCCCCACGCCTCGGGCGCGGGGCAGGCTGGCGGTTTGCCGCGGCCTCCCTCGTCGGCCTCGGCGCGTTCGGCGCTCTCACGTCCTCGGCACTCGCCCAGACGCCCGCACCTTGTCGGACAGCCGGAGTCACGACGAACATCGCGTACGTCGACGCGACGTTCGGAGTCGACTCGATCGGCCAGATCAACAACACCCAACTGCCGTTCCTCACGGTGAACGGCGCGATCCAGGGCCTCGTCGCGCAGATCCCCGCGGCGACCGGGAGTCCGCTCGGCGCGACGAATCGCGGGCTCGTGATCATCAACCCGGGCATCTACTCGGTGCAGACCACCGGCGAGACGTTCCCGATCACGATGGTCGATTGGATCGACGTCCAAGGCATCGGTGCGAAGGAAGTCGTCATCCAAGGCGACGGCTCGACGCTCGGAGCCGCGCCGTTCGTTCCGCTCGACTTGAACCTCGACTGCACGTGCGGCGTCCGGTTCTCGGCGCTCGAAGCGCTGTTCGACTTCAGCGGGCTGACGAACTTGGCCTACGACGAGATGCTCGACGCCGTGACGCTGCGGGGCTCGTACATCCAGGTGTACGCCGAGTCCGCGAACGGCGCGATCTTCGGCCGCATTTCGAACTGCGTGTTCGATCTGCTCGATCGTTCGAACCAGCCGAGCCCGCTGATCGGCCCGTGGTTCGGCATCCTGATGGTGCATCCGTGGCTCGGCTCGACGTACGTCGACCCGACGCACGATCCCGATCCGCCGGGCCGGGAAGAGCCCGGTGAAGGTGGCGAACCGCCGCACGATCCGCCCCCGACCGGTCCGACGGCCGGCGGCAGCATCGACGTCGGCTATGCCGACGTGTACCTGAACATCTTCAACAACACGATGATCCAGTCGTGGGAGCCGACGCCGACCGCCCCCGGCGGGCCGGGCACTCCGGTCGTACCGACCGGGCTTGCCGCGTTGCCGTACAACGTCGCGATCTGCGACGTCAACGACCCGCGCTGCGACCTCGGCGCGGCGGGCGATCCGAACCCGCTCCTGCGCGGCGTCGGCAACCCCAACATCCAGAGCAACTTGATCCGCGCGTTCGACGACACGCCGCCCGTCGCACTGCTCGGCATCGACAGCTCGGACGTGACGTGCCAGATCGGGACGAACGCGGGCCCGTCGAATGCGTTCGATCAGAACGCCGTCGGCGGTTCGACCTTCCAGCTCACGGGCAACTCGTCCGTGGCGTTCTGCTCGCAGATCTGGGTCAACGGCGCCCCGCAGACGATCGGATCCCCGTTCGCTCCGCTCCCGCGCTCGATTCCGCTGAGCGCGGCCGCGTTTCCGTTCCCGG
>JAEUIB010000693.1 GCA_016795255.1 Planctomycetota bacterium | reverse complement strand
GCGCGAAGACCGAGCCGCTGTGGGTGCCGGCGAACTCCGAGATCGTGATCGAAGGCTTCGTGTCGACCGAGTGCGGCTTCATCGGCTACGACCCGCGGCCGCGCGCGGACGGCTCGGTCGAACCGCTCGGACCCGGCGCCGTGTTCGAAGGACCGTTCGGCGACCACACGGGGTTCTACTCGCTGCCCGATCGTTATCCGCTGGTCGACGTCACGGCGATCACGCACCGCAAGGACGCGATCTATCCGACGACGATCGTCGGCGAACCGCCGCAAGAGGACTACGCGCTCGGCAAGGCGACCGAGCGCGTGTTCCTGCCGCTGCTGAAGACGCTGATCCACGACATCGTCGATTACCACCTGCCGCTGTTCGGCTGCTTCCACAACTGCGCGTTCGTGCGGATCGACAAGGCGTACCCGCTGCAGGCGCGGCGCGTGATGCACGCGATCTGGGGCGCCGGTCAGATGGCGTGGACGAAGTTCATCGTCGTCGTCGACGCCGACGTCGACGTCCACGACGAGTGGGCGGTGTGGGAAGCCGTCTCCGCCCGCACGCGCTTCGACCGCGACCTCGAGTTCGTGCGCGGTCCGCTCGACATCCTCGATCACGCGGCGCCGCGGCTCGGCGCCGGCACGAAGTTCGGCATCGACGCGACGCGCAAGATCCGCGGCGAAGACGCCGAGGGCATCGCGTGGGACGCGCCGATCGCGCGCGCGCCGGAGGCTCGCGTCGACGCCCTGCGCGCGAGCCTCGAAGGGACGCACGGGATCCGCTCGATCGCGAAGCTCGATGGCTTCGGCGGACCGCGGTTGCTGTACGTCACGATCGACAAGCGCGAAGCCGGCGCCGCCGATCGCGCGATCGACGCGATCTGGGCCGCAGCTCCCGCCGGGTTCGGGGATCTCGTGTTCGTCGCTCCGCACGAGGGCGCGGCCGCGGATCCGGATCGGGTGTTGTTCCAGTTCGCGGCGAACGCGTGCCCCCGGCGCGACCTGCGGAGGAACGGCGAGCGCGTGGCGTTCGACGGGACGCCGAAGATGAAGGGCGAGGAGCGCGCGGGTGAGCCGGTGCGGGATTTCCCGCCGGGCGTGAGGGTCGAGGAGGGGACCGCGACGCGGGTGAGAGGGCGGTGGGGGGAGTACGGGTTCGGGGGATGAGAGGGACGCGAGGGACGCGAGGGACGACGAGGGACGAGAGGGACGAGAGGGACGAGAGGGACGACGAGGGACGCGAGGGACGCGAGGGACGAGAGGGACGGGACGACGGGGACGGAGCGGGGTCTGTCCCCGTCATGCTTGCGCGCTCCGTCGCCAGGGGCCCGCAGGACGATCGAGTTCAGTTCCTCTCCTCGTCTCGCCGATCCCTGAACCCTCGGGCTTCGGAGGGTGAGTGATGCGCGTCGGAACTTCGTTGGTCGTTGGGTTCATCGGGCTCCTCGGCATTGCCGACGGCGCCGTCATCACCGTGCCCTCGCCGGGCATCAACACGATCCAGGACGGGATCGACGCTTCTTCGTCCGGTGACGTCATCCGTGTCAAAGCCGGGCTCTACGAAGAGACCGTCACGATCGGCGTCAACCAAGGCGGCATCACGCTCGTCGGCGTCGGCAAAGTCATCCTCGACGCGCGTCCGTTCGCGATCGCGAACGGTCCCGGACTCGAAGTCCTCGGCTCCGGCGTCACCGTCAAGAACATCACGATCCGTTGCGCCGTGACCGGCGCCGGCGGCGACGGCGACGGATTGTTCGTCGACGCGAACGACTTCAACGGCTCCAAGATCGTCGTCCAGCATTGCGAAGACGACGGCATCCACGTGATCGGCGCCGACGTGGTGCTGACCGACTGCCGCGTCGAGGCCGTCATGGGTCACGGCATCCACGCCGAGAGCGCGCTCGGGCTCGTGCTGAAGAAGTGCCGCATTCGAGGCACGGGTTCGGGCGGCATCGATGCCGCCGGGAACGACGTGCGGATCAGCGGCTGTACGACGAGCGGAACCAACGACGACGCGATCGTCGTGTCCGGTGCCAACGCCCGCATCGAAAAGTGCAGGACCGAGGACAGTGGGAGCAGCGGGATCGAAGTCGACGGTTCGAATGCGGTCATCGAACATTGCCGTCTTCTGCGGACGTTCGGGAACGTGATCCTGCTCGACGGCAACTCGGGTTCCATTCGCAAATGCACCGTCGTCGGCACGTTCGGCTCCGCGATCTCCGCGACCGGGATCGACGTGACGATCCAATCGAACACGCTGCGCGACGTCCGGAACGGGATCGAGATCGGCGCAGTGATCGACGCCATCGTCACGGCGAACCGCGTCGTGAACTCGAGCACCCGCGCCGTGCGCGTGCAGAACAGCTCGAACGTCCAGGTGACGAACAACCGGTTCACCGGCTTGCTGTTCGGTGGCATCAAGTTCGAGACGAGCACCCTGTGCGTCGCGTCGGACAACGTGCTGAAGAGTGGCTGTCTGTCGACGGGCGTCGCGGTGATCGATCTGGCTGCGAACGGCTCGGTTGCCTTCCGCAACCGCATCGACGGCGGCACCCGCGACGGGATCCGCGTGTCCGCCGACGACGTCGAAGTGGGCGACAACATCGTTCGAAACTGCGGTGAAGACGGCATCGACGTCGACTCCGGAGACGCCTGCTTCATCGACGGCAACGTCGTGATCGGGTGTGTCGGCGAAGGCATCGAGAACAACGGCACCAACACGACGATCACCAACAACGTGATGAAGAAGAACCGCACCGACCTCGCGAACGACGGCACGCTCGACGACGTGCTCGGCAACGTGTTCACGACGGGCGGCACGAACGAGGATCCGTTGATCGACTTCTGATCGCAGCGAGCGATCGACGCGCTGCGAGGTTTCTCGCGATCCTCCAATCCGGTCGGCGACCCCGCGCCGTAGAGCCGGACACAGGAGGACCCCCCATGAACCTGCACCCCGCGCTCACGCGCGGCCGCGCGGTCGCCACGTTGGCGCTCGCGATCGGTCTCGCATCGTCATCGTTCGCCGCTGAAACAACGGCTCTCGTGTACGGCATCCAGGATCCCGGCAACGCCGTGGTCTCGTTCCGATCGGCCGCGCCAGGCCGACTGCTCGATCGCAAGGTGATCGTCGGACTGCAGCCCGGTGAACGCATCGTCGGACTCGACGTGCGGCCGTCGACCGGCGAGCTCTACGCACTCGGCAGCACGAGCCGCATCTATCTGCTCGATCCGACCACCGGCGTCGTCACGCCGGTGGGCACGTCGCCGTTCGCGCCGGGCCTCGGCGGCCTCGCGTTCGGCTTCGACTTCAACCCGGTTCCGGACCGCATCCGTCTGACCAGCGACGTCGAGCAGAACCAGCGCCTGCATCCCGACACCGGCGTCACCGCCGCGCAGGACACGCTGCTCTCGTACGACGCAGCGGACGTCAACGCCGGCAAGGACCCCGGCATCGCCGGCTCGGCGTACACGAACTCGTTCGCCGGCACGTCGACGACGACGCTGTTCGACATCGACGCGAACCTCGACGTACTCGTGCGTCAGGGCTCGGTCGGCGCGACGCCGCTGTCGCCCGACGGCGGCAAGCTGTTCACGATCGGCGCGCTCGGCGTCGACACGACGAACCTCGTCGGCTTCGACATCTCGCCGTTCGGCGGAGCGCTCGCCGCGCTGAATCCGGTCGGCATGAAGGTCTCGCGCCTCTACACGATCAACCTCGACACGGGCGCCGCGGTGCTCGTCGGCACGATCGGCGGCGGTCGGCCGCTCGTCGGCCTGGCGATCGCTCCGCCGTCTTTGCCGCGCATGGTCGCGTTGACGACCGCGGATCGCCTCGTCACGTTCGCGCCGGGTCGCCCGGGCACGCTGACGAACGACGTCGCGATCACGGGGCTCGCGCCGAACGAGTCGCTCGTCGGCATCGACGTGCGACCGGCGACCGGTGAGCTGATCGGCGTCGGCAGCACGAGCCGCGTCTACACCGTCGATCCGCTCACCGGCGTCGCGACCGCGGTCGGGCCAGTGTTCACGCCGTCGCTGTCCGGCATCGACTTCGCCGTCGACTTCAATCCGGTCCCGGACCGCATCCGTCTCGTCAGCGATGCCGAGCAGAACCTGCGGCTGAACCCGAACACGGGTCTGGTCGCGGCGACGGACGTTCCGCTCGCGTTCGACGCCGCGGATCCGAACGTCGGCGCGAACCCGAACGTGGTCGCGGCCGCGTACACGAACCCGAACGCAGGCGCGACGATCACGACGCTGTACGCGATCGACTCGAACCTCGACGTGCTCGTGACGCAGGGATCGCTGAACAGCGCGCCGGTCTCGCCGAACAGCGGCGTGCTGTTCACGGTCGGCGCACTCGGGCAGGACACGACCGGGCTCGCGGG
>JAEUIB010000659.1 GCA_016795255.1 Planctomycetota bacterium | reverse complement strand
CGCCGGCCAGGAACCCCGAATCGCGCGCCGCTCGCGCGCGCTGTTGGCTCTGCGCGGCGAATTCGTCCTGACTCTCGCGGGGGATCGCGAACTCGCGCGCCAGCACCTCCGCGGTCTCCCCCATCAGCAATCCGCTGATCGGGTCGGTCAATGCCGGCCGCAGCGACGGCTTCGGGAGCAGCGTGGACCAGCGCGCTCGCCAGAACGCTCCGAGCTTGCCGCCGAACGACTTCTGCCGCGCGACCTCGACCATCGCCCGCATGCCGGCGGGCTCGAGCTGGAACGGCGCCTCGGACATCGATTCCACGCCGCCGACCAGGAACCGGCCACCCTCACCGGATCGCACGCGCAGCAGCGCGGCGTGGATCGCTTCGATCCCCGACGCGCAATTGCGATGCACGGTGACGGCCGGCACGCGCTCGGGGATCTGTGCGCGCAGCGC
The DNA here is from genome assembly GCA_016795255.1 of Planctomycetota bacterium. Taxonomy (GTDB): domain Bacteria; phylum Planctomycetota; class B15-G4; order B15-G4; family JADJEK01; genus JADJEK01. The sequence continues at coordinate 5,016 of JAEUIB010000659.1, read as the reverse complement.
CGCGACGCGAGCGACGTTCATCGCCTCGACCGGCGGCCCCGCGCAGCCGACGACGACTTCGTCGAGATCGTCGCCCGTCGCGCCGGCGCGAGCCAGCGCCTCGCGCAACACGATGCGCCCCAGCTCGTCGGCCGACACTCCGCGCAGCACCCCGAACATGCGCGCGAACGGCGTCCGGACGTAGGAGCAGATCGCGAGCGGCGCGCGCGAGTTCACGACTCCGCCCCGCCGGGCGACAGCACCGCGATGTACGGCAGGTTGCGGTAGTGCTCGGCGTAGTCGAGGCCGTAGCCGACGATGAACACGTTCGGGATCTCGAAGGCGCGATAGTCGGCTTCGAGTTCGACCGCGCGCTCGACCTTCTTGTCGACCAGCACGCACGTCTTCACCGACGCGGGCGACAGGCGCTCGATCTCGCGACGGATCGTGTGCAGCGTGCGCCCGGAATCGAGGATGTCGTCGACGATCAGGACGTGGCGCCCCTCGAACGCGCCTTCCACCGCCGACAGTTGGACGATGCCCGACGACACCGTCTTGTTGCCGTAGGACGACGCGCGCAGGAAGTCGAGGCGCAGCGGGATCTGCACGTGCCGCAGCAGATCGGCGAGGAAGAACACGCTGCCCTTCAGCACGCCGAGGACGGTCAGCGCCTTGCCGCGATAGTCGGCCTCGATGCGCTCACCGAGCGCGCGGACGCGCTCTTGGATCGCCGCTGCATCGAGCAGGACTTCGATGCGGTCGTTGGCATGCACCATGGGATCGGTTCCTCGGGGCCGGGCGTCCGGATCGGACGGGGCGCGGATTGTAGGAACCGATCACGGGAATCGACGGTCGAGCGCGCGTGATCGCGGAACCGGGACGACGCGATCAGTAGTCGTCGTCGTCGCCGCCACCCCCGCCGTCGTCGTCGTCGTCCTCGTCTTCGTCCTCGTCGTCCTCATCTTCGTCGTCGTCTTCGTCCTCGTCCTCGTCGTCGGCGCCGTCCTCGTCATCGCCGAATTCGTCGTCCTCGAACTCGTCGTCCGACTCCTCGTCGAACGTGTCGTCCTCTTCCGCGCTCGCCGTTGCGTCCTCGCCCTCGCCCATCTCTTCCTCGGACGGGAGCATCTCTTCGATCTCGTCCTCGTCGAAGGTGGCGTCGCACTCCGGGCACGTCTTGTAGGAGCGGACGTACTCGATGTCGTCCGATTCCTTGAACGTCTCGCCGCAGTACGGGCACTCGAAGCTGACTGGCATGGACACTGGCTCCGCGAAGTTGATCCGTGCGATGGATTGAGCGTCGACACGTCGCGACGTCCACCGGAGGCGGTCGACGAATCCCGCGCGTCGAACCCACGGACGATCTGCCGATCGGACGTGGGACGTGCCCTTCTACCTTCGACCCGAAGGCTGTCAAGCGCCCGAGCGTCGCGCGGCTCGACGACGAAACGAGACCATCCTCGAGACTGCGGTGAGCTCGTGCTTGCCATCTCGGGAGTCGGGCGCTGATCTAGTGCTCCTCGGATCCGGTCTTCGTTGCCGGATCGCTCGGGATCGCACCTCGGCGGGAGGCGGCATGAACGACCCGATGCTCGGCCAGCTGTGCGAACAGTTGCCGTTGCTGTTCGTCGACGATCAGGCCGTCATCGTGAGCGCGGGTCCGGCCGTCGCTCAACTCCTCGGACTGGCGCAGGACGAGCTCGTGGGACGACCGCTCGACGCGGTGCTCCCCCCCGTCGACGCCGGCTCCCCGCTCCGCGGCTTGGCGAGCGGCGGCGAACGTCGCATCCACGCGACACCGATCGCGATCCGGCAAGGCGACGACGTCCTCCACGGATTCGCGTTGCGCGACGAGACGGCGCTCGAGCGCGCGCGGACGGAGTGCGTCCACCTGAACAAGCTCGCAGCGGCCGGCCGCTTGGTGTCGAGCATCGTCCACGAGATCAACAACCCGCTGTCCGGCATCATCGGGTACTCGCAACTGTTGCTCGTGCGCGACGTCGACCCGGACCTGCGCGGATCGATCGAGAAGATCTATTCCGAGTCGCTGCGCGCGAGCCGGATCGTCCGCAACCTGCTCGACTTCGCCCGCCGTCGCCAGCCGGCGCGCGGCCGCGTCCGCCTCGGCCAGGTCATCCGCAAAGCGCTCGAGCTGAAGAGCCACGACCTGCGGATGCACAACGTCTCGGTGCACCTCGATCTGTCGGACCAATTGCCCGCCGTGAACGGCGATCCCCACCAACTCCTGCAGGTGTTCGTCAACCTGATCACGAACGCCGAACACGCGATGTACGCGGCGGACCGCGGCGGACGCATCGACGTCGAAGCACAGACCACCGGGCCGCTCGTCTGCATGGTCGTCCGCGACACCGGGCCCGGCATTCCCGCCGAGCTCCGCGATCGCGTGTTCGAACCGTTCTTCACGACGAAGGGCGAAGGTCAGGGCACCGGACTCGGACTGACGCTGGCGAGGGATCTGCTCGCGCACTACGGCGCGACGCTCGAGCTGCTGAACGACGGCCGCCCGGGTGCGGCGTTCCAACTGACGTTCCACGGCGCCGACGACGATGCGATCGAGTCACCGTCCGACGCGCCGCAGCGCCGCCGCGTCCGCATCCGTGGCCGCCGCTTCGTCGTCGTCGAGGACGATCCGGTGTTCCGCGCGATGATGGTCGAGGCGCTGGAGCGCCACGACAATCACGTGCATCCGTTCGATCGCAGCGAGCCCGCGCTGCGATTCCTGCGCACCCACGTCGTCGACGCGATCGTCTCCGACCTCCACCGGCCGGGTTTGAACGGCCTCGAGTTCCGCGAGGAAGTGAAGGCGATCGATGCACAGTTGGCCGAGCGCATGGTGTTCCTCACCGGCGACATGCTGAACGAAGAGCTCCAGACGCTCGCGCAGCGCGGTGAAGTCGCGGTGCTCGCCAAGCCGGTGTTGCTGTCGACGTTGTTCGACGCGCTCGATCGCGTGCTGACCGCGAGCCAAGGTCGCCAGCGGTCGTTGTTCTCGCCCGACGGCCCGGCGGCCGGCTTCCAGACTTCGCTGTGAGTCCTTCTCGATGACCCACGTCGCTCTTCTCGTCGCCGAGTCGGCGAACGCTCTGCCGCGCCTCGATCAGCTCACCGGCGTCGATTGGTGCTCGGTCGTGGTCGTCGTCTGGTTCATCGTGCTCGGCATCGCGCGGGGTTTCGTCCGCGAGCTGCTGCGCCTGTGCGCGTGGCTCGGCGGACTGTGGCTCGGCCGCCGCTACGAAGGCGAGCTCTCGCCGTTCCTGCGTGAACGGATGAGCGGGCTGCAGCCGCCGCTCGACTCGGTCGTGGCGTACTTCGTCATCGTCGGCGCCGTGCTGATCGTCTGCTGGTTCGTGCTGCGGATGTTCCAGAACGCGCTGAAGCGCATGCAACTGCAGAGCTACGACCGCCTGTTCGGCGCCGTCATCGGAGCCGCCAAGGGACTGCTGCTGGTCGCGTTCGCGGTGCTCGCGTTGTCGCACCTGCCCGGTCTCGAATCGGCGAAGGCCGCGGTCCGTGGCAGCGAATCCGCGCGGTTCACGGACGCGCTGGTGAAGCACGTCGAACCGCTGTTCCCCGACTCGCTGCGGGACGAGTTCAAGTCGTTCCTGAAGCCCGCCGCCGCCACCGGCTCTCCGCCGGCGGCGAAGGGCAAATGACGCGACGGGTCGATCCCGCGGTTCGGCCCGGTCAGTTCGGCGTCGGCGGCGCGGACAGCGGCGGCGGCGCGAGGAAGTCCAACGTCGCTTCGCGCTCGGACCGCAGGTCCCCGAGCATCTGCTCGAATTGGTGAGCCAATCGGTCGCGCGTCTCCTGCGCGCCTTGCAGCAGCGCGATCGCGTCGTCGATCCGACCGAGCAAACGCAAGGCCTCCGCCTTCTGCCGGAAGAACGCCGGTTCGCGTGCTCCGAACGTCTCGATGCTCCAATCTGCGAGTTCGAGCGCGGCTTCGGCGTTGCGTGACTCGACCGATCGCGCGTGCAGCAGGATCTCGATCGACTCGCGCATGACCAGCATCAACTTCGCGTCGCCGGGCTTCTTCTTCGTCTTCTTCTCCGGATCGGTCTCGACCGGCGCCGTCTCGTTCTCGTCGGTCGCGGCCTCGTCCTCCTGGATCTGCGCCAGCAGGTCGAGCGCCTCTTCGGAGCGACCGGCGCCGTCCAGCGCGCGCGCCATTCCGACGCGCATCCGCAACGCCTTCGGGAACAGCTCGAGTCCCCGCTTCGCCGTCTCGATCGCGCGCTCCGGCTGACCGAGGCGCAGGAACACGTCGATCAGTGCGACGTACGGCTGCGGCTTCGACGAGTCCGCGGCGACGCGATCGGTGAGTTCGGCGGCGACGCGGCCGAACACGCCGCGGATCACCGCCTCGTTCGGGTCGATCGGCGGACACGATGCGCGCGGCACGTACGTGTCGCGCCGGAATCCGGGGGAGTGCTGACTGTTGTGGCACTCCTCACACTTCATCTCGTCGGCGTTGCCGATGATCGTGGTCGGGTCGATGAACCCGGAGCCGCGCGCGTGCTGGCTGCCGGGCCCGTGGCAATTCTCGCACTGGACGTTCTCGTGGCCCGCGACCTGGTCCGGGCGATCGAAGCCGTTCGGACCGAGCCAGCCGACCGTGTGGCAGCCGATGCACTCGACGTCCTGCGTCGACTCCTCGCGGATCATGGTGTCCCAGGCGTGACCGTGCGGCGTGTTGCGCCAGAACTCGGCCTGCGCGACGTGACACCCGACGCACGCCTCGGCCTTCACGAAGAACCGCTCGTTCGGCTTGCGCTGGATCGACACGCTCGATTTGAACGCCTGGCCTTCGTAGACCTTCGAGAGTCCACGGCGATACGCGCGGACGAACTCGTGCATCTCGGGATCGTCGGGGTGCGCGCGGCCGTCGAGGCTGACGCTGCGCTGCACGAAGAACGACGACGGGTCGTTCGCGGTGGCCTTCACCGTCGCTTCCTGTTCGGTCAGGTACTGCTTCAGCTTCTCGAGTCGGGTCGCGAGTTCCTGACTCCGTGCGCG